>DURG01000068.1 GCA_012837465.1 Propionibacterium sp.
GACTTCTCCGCGGCCGTCGACTTCCTCGCGACCCGTGACGACGTCGAGGCCGAGGCCATCGGCATCATCGGAATCTGCGGCTGGGGCGGCATCGCCCTGAATGCTGCCGCCCTCGACCCGCGGATCAAGGCCACCCTCGCGTCCACGTCATATGTGATGACCAGGGTGGCAACGAAGGGGTACTTCGACTCCGAGGATTCCGCCGAGCAGCGGATGGCGGTCCGGCGTACGCTCGCCGCGCAGCGAACGGCCGACTATGCCGCCGGCGACTCCCAGCGCGCCGGGGGCGTCCCGGACGAGTTGCCTGCCGACGCCCCGCAGTTCCTCGTCAACTACCACGCGTACTACAAGACCGAGCGCGGCTTCCACGAGCGGTCCGGCAACTCCACCGACGGCTGGAACACCACCTCGAACCTGTCGTGGATGAACACGAACCTGCTGCAGTTCGCCGACGAGATCGAGAATGCGGTCATGGTGCTGCACGGAGAGAAGGCGCACTCCCGCTACATGGGCGAGGACGCTTTCGCGCTCCTGAAGGGCGGGAACAAGGAACTGGCGATCGTTCCAGGTGCGAGCCACGTCGACCTCTACGACGGCGGCGACTCCCACGCCATCCCCTTCGACCAGATCGAGCAGTTCTTCAACACCCACCTGGAGGCACAGCATGACTGACGACACCCACCAGCCCCAGAGCCACCGGTGGACGTCCGCCGTCATCGACGGTCTGGACGCACTGCTGGCTGCCCTCGACGCCGGCGAGACGATCCGCGGAGAATCACCGCACCATCAGGCCATGCACGCCGCCAGCCAAGAAGCCCTGCGCCTGGCTGCCGAAATCAACGGCACCTACCACGACCCCGAGGAAGTGGTGGAGCTGATGAGCGCCCTCACTGGGCGACAGGTCCCCGACTCGTTCCGCATGTTCCCGCCCTTGACCACCGACTTCGGCCGCAACATCCGCTTCGGAGAGCGGGTGTTCCTCAACAGCGGCTGCCGCTTCCAGGACCAGGGCGGGATCGACATCGGCGACGACGCGCTCATCGGGTACAACGCCGTCACCACCACGCTCAACCATGACCTCGACCCGGCGCGCCGCGCCGACATGCACCCGGCCCCCGTGCGTATCGGGCGCGGGGTCTGGCTGGGAGCGAACGTGACCATCCTGCCCGGCGTCACGGTCGGCGACGGCGCTGTCATCGGCGCGGGATCGGTCGTCACCAAGGACGTCGCGCCCAACACCGTCGTGGTCGGCGTCCCCGCACGCCACATACGCGACATCGCACCATGACCGTCGCCGCCAAGCACCTCCTCCGGGGCTCGACCCGCATCGCGGTCGCTCTGATCGCCGGGTCACACGTCGTCGCCTGCACCGGCACAACCTCACCGGACGTGGCCCCGGCCAGCGGACACAGCTCGACAGCCGCCCTGTCGCCATCAGCGCCGGGCACACCCACCGACACCGAGGAGGAATCCACCATGATCGTCACCGTCAACGGGCACGACCTCGAACTCCGGCTCTCTGACAACTCGTCGGCGCGCGCGCTGACAGACCTCGCCGGGGAAGACGGCCTCGAGCTCACGATGGAGGACTACGGCGGGTTCGAGAAGGTCGGCACGCTCCCCCAGCGCCTGCCCACCAACGACGAGCAGATCGCCACTCGACCAGGCGACGTCATCCTCTACCAAGGCGACAAACTCGCCATCTACTACGGCACCAACACCTGGCGCTTCACCCGGATCGGACGGATCAACCTGGACGCCGACCGCCTGCGCCGAGCACTCGGCGATAGAACAATCACCGCCACTCTGCACAACAGCTGAGGCCCCACCCCGCACCAAGGGGCGCTCCCAAACGTTCAGTTCGAGAAGCGGAACTCCACCGAGTTCCGGCACGTACCAAACCTCTCGACCCAAGAGGTCAATCACCAGCCGATACGCACTGACGCAGCTCGGCCTCTTCCTCGTCACGGAGCCCCGCCGGCCTCTCCCCCTGCCGCGCCTCCTCGTACTGCAGAGCCGCCGCCAGCGACTCCCCCAACGGACGGACCTGCAAGCCGGCTTCGTAGGCCGCCGCGCAGTCGAGCAACGCGATGCTGCGCCACTGCTCGCCGGGCACCCACAGAGGCAGCGACTTCGGTCCCATCCACGGGCTCACTCCGCACGCGAGAAGCTGCTCGTCGGCCATAGGTCGCGTCGTCGCCTGCGATGCGGTGAGCTCGCGGGAGATCGCGAACACCTCCACCAGGGTGGTGGCGTGGCCGGTCGCGTTGAAGATCCCCTGCCGACCGTCTTCTGCAGATCTGACGATCCAATCGACCAGATCCTCCGCATCGATCATGGCGATGGGGAACGAGGGGTCCGGAACGATCACGTCATCGCCCGTGGGGTGCGCGAACCGCCACGGGTAGTAACCACTGCGAGCGGTCTCATCGCCATACCCCGCGATCAGACCGGGACGCACGATCAGCACCGGCCCTTCGGCCGCAC
>DURG01000069.1 GCA_012837465.1 Propionibacterium sp.
ATAGTTGTAGCCATGCTACCCGCCGCGGCAGGCGGGCGACGCAGCCCCCAACTGAGGGCCACCAGAGTGACCGCGACGGCGGCCCAGCCCGGCCAGGCACCCATCCGGACCGGGAGCGTGAGGTTGTAGCGCAGCGGCACCGTCACGATGCGGTGGGCGGCCTCAAACTCAGCGGTGAGATCGTGCACCCTGCCCCTGGTGTCGACAAGGCCGGTGAGTGAGTTGAGCGTCGACACGACAACTTCACGCCCCGTCTCCATCGCCCGCACCCGGTTGATCACCAGTTGCTGCGGCGGCTGGAAGGTGCCGCCGTAGGTGTTGGTGTTGGACTGCGAGACGATGACCTCTCCCCCGCCGCGCACCGTGTCGTAGCTGGTGTCGTCGTAGGCGAGTTCGAAGCAGATGATGGTGCCCACCTGCAGGTGCGGGTCGTCGGCGATGGGAGCGTCGACGACGCCGGGCCCCTCCCCCGGGATCGACTGGCGGCCGATCTGCTCCAGGATCGGCAGGCGCGGCAGGAGCACCTCACGAAACGGGATCCACTCGCCGAAGGGCACGAGGTCACGCTTGTGGTAGATGTCGAGGGGCCCGCGCTCCGGGTGCCACCAGAGGCTCGAGGTCTGCCGGGTGTCCGGCTCGGGTCCGTTCATGACGGCGCCCACGAAGACCGGCACTCCGGCCAACTGGGTCGAGCGCTCCACCATGGTCCGGGTCACCGGGTCGACGATGGGGTCGACGTCGGTGGCGTTCTCCGGCCACAGCACGAAGTCGACCTGCCGGCCCGAGGTGCGTGCCTCGGCCAGCGCGAAGATCGTCTCGCTCATCGCGTTGTTGGTCACGGACCGGGCATAGGAGGCGGTGCCGTGTTCGTGGCGGTTCACGTTGGGTTGCACGACGGCGATGGTCACCGCCTGCTCGGGCTCCGCGTGGGGCGTGAGGTTCAGCAGGCCGCCCACCACGAACACGGCGAGGACCCCTGCCAGGATGCGGAGGCGCCGCTCGGCGTCGACCACCGCGTACAGCAGCGAGTTGGCGACGGCGGCCACCAGGTAGGAGACGCCCGTCACCCCGATGAAGGCCAGCCAGCCGTTGAGCGGCATGTCGATGGCGGTGAAGCCCAACCTGGTCCAGGAGAAGCCACCGAACGGGATCCTCCCGGACGCGAACTCCATCGCCACCCACGCGGCGGGCACCAGCAGTGGCCAGAACCGCAGCCGCACGAGGCGCGAGATGACGAGCCCCAGGAGCCCCCACCAGAGCGAGAGGAACGTCACCAGCGCGATGCCGACGGGCACTCCCAGCACGGAGACCCAGGAGACCGTGAGTGTGTTCATGGCCAGCCCGATGAGGTAGCCGTAGCCGAACGCGGGGCCGGGTCGACGCTCCACCATCAGCCACGTCATGGCGGCGACGCCCGCCAGCGTGGCGGGCCACACGCCCATGGGCGCCTGCCCGGCGCCGATGAGCAGGCCGGTGCCCACCGCCAGCAGGAGCGAGACGGCGACGGACGGCTGGGGTCGCAAGGTCACGCGCAGAGCCTACCCTCCGTCCGGTGTCGCTCCCATGTGCCACCATGGCCCGGTGAGCACCCTGATGGCCTTCGACACCTCGTACCTCTACTTCCGTGCCTTCTTCGGCGTCCCGTCGAGCTTCCGCTCCCCCGATGGACGCCCCGTCAACGCGGTGCGTGGCACGCTCGACTTCATCTCGCGGCTGGTCGCGCAGTACGAGCCCGACGAACTGGCCTGCGCCTGGGACGACGACTGGCGCCCGCAGTGGCGCGTCGACCTCGTCCCGTCCTACAAGGCCCACCGCCTCGTCACCGTCGATGGCGTTGAGGTCGAGGACGTCGACGACGACCTCACCGTCCAGGTGCCCCTCATCCGTGCGGCGATCGAGGCCAGCGGGATCCCCATCATCGGCGCCGCCGAGCACGAGGCCGACGACGTCCTCGGCTCCCTCGCCCGCCAGCATGACGGCCGCAGCCTCATCGTCACCGGTGACCGCGACCTGTTCCAACTGGTCGGGGAGCACACTTCGATCGTCTACGTCGCCCGCGGCGTCGCGAAGCACGAACTGGTCACGCCGGAGGTGCTGTCGGCCAAGTACGGCCTCAGCGGCGACCGCTACGTCGACTTCGCCGTGCTGCGCGGGGATCCGTCGGACGGGCTGCCCGGCGTCAAGGGCATCGGCGACAAGGGGGCCGCGTCGCTGGTCGACGCCTACCCCAGCCTCGAGGCGATGGTGGAGGCCGCCGTCGACAAGGACTCGGGCATGTCGCCGGCGATGCGCGCCAAGCTCCTGGCCGACGTCGACTACCTGGCCAAGGCCCGCGAGGTGGTCGCCGCCGTCGACACCCTCGACCTCCCGGCCCTGAAACGCAAGCCGGTGGACGCGGAACGGGCGGCCGCGCTCGCCGAGGAACTGGGACTGGGTGGGTCGATGGCCCGGCTGGTGTCAGCGCTCGGTGTGTAGCAGATAGAGCGACGAACTCGCCGCGAGGTTCGCCGCGAAGTTGCCGAGCCGGTGCGGGTGCCCGTCGGCGTCCAGCGGGATGCGCCGCTCGACGACCATGCCGAGCATCGCGAACAGCGGCTCGAGGTCCGGCAGCGAGGTGTGGTGCAGGTTGGGCGTGTCGTACCAGCGGTACGGCAGGTCCTTCGACATGGGCATGCGGCCGCGCAGCAGCCTGAACCGGTTGCGCCAGTGCGCGAAGTTCGGCATCGAGACCACGGAGTGCAGCGCGATGCGGCCCATCTCCGTGAGCACCGCTCGCGGCTTGTGGACGGTCTGCAGCGTGCGCGACAGCACGACGAAGTCGTAGGAGTCGTCGGCGAACTCCCCCAGTTGCGTGTCCAGATCCAGTTCGATCACGTCGACGCCGCGTCGCAGGCACGCCAGCACGCGCTCCGGGTCCACGTCGACGCCGGTTCCGGTGCAGCCCTTGCCCTGCAGCAGCGCCATCAGGTCGCCGTTGCCGCAGCCCAGGTCGAGCACGCGGCTGCCTGCGGGGATCAGGGAGGCGATCAACGCGAGGTCGGGGCGGAAGCGTTCCACGGTCATGCGATCTCCTCCGCCGCCTTGTCCAGGTACGCCCGGACGGTGGCGTGGTAATCCGGCAGGTCCAGCAGGAAGGAGTCGTGGCCCCACGTGGATTGGATCTCACGGAATGAGGTCGGGATGCGTGCTTCCTCCAGGTGCCGCACGATGCGCCGGGTGTGCTCGGTGGAGAAGCGCCAGTCGCTGGTGAAGCTGACCAACAGGAACCGCACAGGGTCGGCCTTCAGCGTGTCCAGCGCCCGTGCATCGGCGAACGGGTCGAAGTAGTCCATGACGCGGGTGAGGTAGAGGTAGCTCAGGGCGTCGAAGCGGCTGAGGAAGCGCTCGCCCTGGTACTCGAGGTAGCTCTCGACGGCGAAGTCGATGCCGAAGTTGCCCGCCAGCTCGCCACGCTGGGCGCTGCGGCCGAACTTCTCCTGGAAGGCGTGTTCGGAGAGGTAGGTGATGTGCGCGAGCATCCGCGCGACGGACAGTCCCTTGCGGGGAGCCGTGCCGCGGGTGAGGAACTTGCCCTCGTTGAAGCCCGAATCGCGCATGATTGCCTGCCGGCCGACGGCGGAGAACGCGATGTTCTGCGCCGTGAGCCGCGAGGACGCCGCGAACACGAGCGCCCTGCCGAGGTCCTCCGGGTGGTCGAGCGCCCACTGCAGCACCTGCATGCCGCCGAGCGATCCACCCACTGCCGCTGCGAACTTCGTGATGCCCAGGTGGCGGGCCAGGCCCCGGTGCACCTCGACGAAGTCGGTCATGTCGAGCAGCGGGAAGTCCGTGCCGTAGGGCTCCCCCGTCGCCGGGTTGATGGATGCCGGGCCGGTGGTGCCCTGGCAGCCGCCCAGGATGTTGGAACACACCACGAACCAGGTGTCCGTGTCGATGGCCCTGCCGGGCCCGATGATGTTGTCCCACCAGCCCGGCCGGTCGTCGCCCGCGTGGTAGCCGGCAGCGTGCGCATCGCCGGTGAGGGCGTGGCAGATGTAGATGGCGTTGCTGCGCGCCTCGTTGAGCGTGCCGTAGGTCTCGTAGGCCACCTGGACCTCGGGCAGCACGATTCCGCTCCGGGTGGTCAGACCGTCGTCGAACAGGCGGACGGTCTGCGTCTCGACCACGCCCACGCTGCCTTCGGGAATCACTGCTCCATTGTTGCAGCATCGCTTGCCACCAAGGACTAGCCTGTCCACAACGCATCACACCAGGAGGAAGCATGTCTGAAGACTTCGTGCCCGGCCCGCAGGACGAGGCCGCCACCGAGGAAGAGCACGCCCACGCCGCCGACGAGGCGATTCCCGAGGAATCGGTCGAGAAGGCCAGGCGCCACCAGGAGACGTCCCCGGCCCAGGTGCCGGGCGACGAGCGCACGGAAGAGGACTGATTACAGCTGGTCCAGCGCCTGGGAGAGATCGGCGAGGATGTCGTCGATGTGCTCGATGCCGATCGACAGGCGCACCATTTCCGCGGGCACCCCGGCTGAGGCGAGTTCATCCTCGGTCAGCTGGGAGTGCGTCGTGGACGCGTTGTGGATGACCAGCGACTTCGCGTCGCCGATGTTGGCCAGGTGGCTGAACAACTCGAGCGATTCCACGAACCTCTGGCCTGCCTCGCGGCCGCCTGAGACGCCGAACGACACCAGCCCACCGAAGCCGTTCCTGAGGATGCGCTTCGCGACCTCGTGCGTGGGGCTCGACTCCAAGCCCGGGTAGTTGACCCATTCGACCTTGCCGTGGCCCTCAAGGAAGCGGGCCACCTGCAGCGCATTGACGCTGTGGCGCTCCATGCGCAGGTGGAGGGTCTCAACGCCCTGCAGGATCAGGAACGAGTTGAACGGCGAGATCGTGGCGCCGGTGTTGCGGATCAGCACCGTGCGTGCACGGATGATGTAGGCGAGGTTGCCGACGGCCTCGGTCCACACGACGCCGTGGTAGGCCGGATCCGGCCCGGTGAGGCCCGGGAAGCGCCCTGCGTGGGCATTCCAGTCGAAGTTGCCCGAATCGATGATGGCACCACCGAGCGAGTTGCCGTGGCCGCCCAGATACTTGGTGAGCGAGTGCACCACCACGTCGACGCCGTGGTCGAACGCACGGGTCAGGTGCGGGGTGGGCACGGTGTTGTCGACGATGAACGGCAGGCCGAGGTCGTGCGCGGCGGCCGACCACGCGTCGAGGTCCACCACGTTGAGTGCAGGGTTGCCGACGGTCTCGCCGAAGACGAGCTTGGTCTTCTCGTCGACGTGCTGGGCCAACTCCTCCGGCTTGGCAGGATCCACGAAGCGGGCCTCGATGCCGAACTGCGCCAAGGTGTGGGCGAACAGCGCATAGGTGCCGCCGTAGAGCGTCGAGAGCGCGACGATGTTGTCGCCGGCGTAGGTCAGGTTCAGCACCGCGTACGTGATGGCCGAGGCGCCGGAGGCCGTCACCAGCGCGCCGACGCCGCCCTCCAGCGCGGTGAGCCGCTCCTCGAGCACGCTCGAGGTGGGGTTCATGAGGCGCGAGTAGATGTTGCCGGGCTTGCGCAGCGCGAAGAGGTCCGCCGCGTGCTCCGTGTCGTCGAACACGTAGCTCGTCGTCTGGTAGATCGGGACGGCGCGCGAGTTGGTGGCCGGATCCGGGGTCTCCTGGCCGGCGTGGACGGCGAGGGTTTCGGGGCGGTACGACATATCGGTTCCTTCAGTGGGTGGCGAACTCTTGTGCCGAACCTAGTCGCCCACTCCCCCATCCGGATAGCGTCCCGTTTCGCGGTCAGCGGACAAGTCGAGGTCGTTGGGCTTCGTGCGGGGGTCGAGGGGCGTGCCACCGAGGTACGTCGCGCGGGCCAGCACGTTGGTGGCCACCGACGAGACGATGACGAGGGCGCCGATGGTGGCCAGCGTCTTGAAGAGCAGCAGCCAGCTGAAGCCGTCGCGCAGCCAGTAGGCGATGAACACGCCCACGAGCAGCATGGGCAGCCCCAACGCGGTCGCCGGGCCCATGGCGTTGATCCGCGAGAGCGCGTCCCGCTGCCGCATGAGCGCCACGCCCACCACCACGGTCCACAGCGCTCCGCCGACGACGAGGAAGGCGATCAGCAGTTCGACGAAAAATCCCATGTCAGCGCCGCCCCCTCGTGAGGATGCGCGACAGCGCGATCGTCGACAGGATGCCGATCACGGCAGCGATCAGGACCAGGTCGATCGTGACCGCCGAGCGGTTGAGGTAGCCCTGGACGGCCAGGATGCCGACCCCGGAGAAGAACACCAGGTCGCCGACCAGCGCGCGCGTTGCCGCGTCGCGGGCCGTGACGATGCGCATCAGGCCCAGCAGGACGGCGAGGGCGAGCAGGCCCGTGGCCAGCCACAGTGAGGTCTCCAGCATCACGCCCCCTTCCTTCGGGTCACCTTGAGCAGCCGCGCCTCCATGTCGCGGAGCCCGGCGAGGACCTCGTCGCGATCCTCGCTGAAGATGGAGTGGACGAACATCGAAGGGTTGGTGTCGTCGGTGCCGGCTGCGATGCCCAGCACGAGCGTGCCGGGGGTGATCGTGATCGACGAGGCCAGGGCGGCGATCTCCAGGTCGCTGCGGCACAGCGTCTCGAACTCGATGATCATCGGGTCCCGCCTGCGCTGCGGCAGGAAGGCGGCCGAGGCCACCTGGTAGCTGCCCTTGTTGACCTCGACGATCATGAACCAGAGATATGAGATGGCGTGCAGGAGCCTCACGAGCCCATCACCGCCTGCAGGTAGGGGGCCAGGTCGATGAGGCGGGTGGCGGCCTCGTCGAAGAAGGGCCAGGCGACGCCGGCCAGGACGAAGAGGGCCACCGAGATGCTGATGAGGGTGGCCCCGGGCCACAGGTCGCCCCAGGTGGTGGTGACGTCGTCGTCCACGTCCAGTTCGAGGGGCCTGCCCTGGAAGACGTTGCGCCAGACGTGCTGGAGTGCCATCAGGGAGGCGATGGAGGCCGCGACCACCGTGCCCAGGAGGAGCCACGCCGTCGCTCCCCCGGCCTGGGCCGCACCGCCGAGGAGGGTGGCCTTGCCCCACAGGCCGGAGGTGGGGGGCAGGCCGACCAGCGACAGGAACCCCAACGCCATGAACGCAGCGACGGCGCGGTCGCGGCGCAGCAGCCCGCTGAGGCGGTCGAGGCGCCCGGTGCCGTAGACGTGCTCCAGCGCCCCGGAGAGCAGGATGAGGCCACCCATGGTGATCATATGGTGGACCATGTAGAACAACCCGGCGGTCAGCGAGAGTTGCGTGAACACCACCAATCCGATGAGGATCTGGCCGACGCCGGCGACCATCTGGTAGGCCAGCGCGCCGCGGATCCGCTTCTCGCCGAAGGTGGCGAACGAGCCGACCAGCACCGTCGCGATCACGAGGGCCAGCAGGATCGGCAGCCAGGTGGCCTCCCCGCCGTAGAGCGTGGAGTAGATGCGGAAGACCGCGTACAGGCCCACCTTGGTGTGGATGCCGGAGAACAGGGCCATGATGCCTGCAGAGGTGGCCGGATAGGCCCGCGGCAGCCAGCCGTGCATGGGCACCACGCCCGCCTTCACGAGCATCGCGAAGAGGACGACGGCACCCGCCAGCGAGACCTGCGGGTCGTCCTGCGCGGCGCCGGCCAACGCGGCGAGGTTGACGGTGCCGGCCGCACCGTAGACGAGGCCCACGCCCATCACGAAGACGGTGGACGCCAGCAGGTTGACGATGACGAACATGCGCCCGGCGCCCAGCCTCCGCCACACGCCCGTCACCGCGATGAGCGCGTAACTGGGCAGCAGCATGACCTCGATGAAGACGAAGAGGTTGAACAGGTCGCCCGTGAGCAGGGCGCCGTTGACGCCCGTGAGCAGCAGGAGGATGAGGGACGGCACGAGGCGCAACTCGTCCTCCCCCGTCCGCATGAGGAACCCGGCGCACAGCGCCGTCAGGACGCCCACCAGCAGGAGCATCAGTGCCGAGAGGGTGTCCGAGACGAAGACGATGCCCACGCCCGGCAGGTAGGTGCCGACGGTGTGCGCCAGCACGGGCGTCGATCCGTGGGCCGCCACGAGGAGGCCGCCGCCGATGGCGGAGGCGGCAGGGACGACCAGCAGCAGGGCGCGTGCCACCGCGTGGTTACGGATGACGACCAGCAGGCCCGCCGAGAGCAGCGGGACGGCGACGAACATGGTCAGGAGCGCGCTCATGAGTCGTGGTCCTCCCCCGTCTCGGGATGGCGCACCTGGTCGTCGTTGTGGCCGATCACGGCCAGCGCGAGCATCAGGATCGTCACGGCCAGAGTGATGACGATGGCGGTCAGGACGAAGGCCTGCGGCAGCGGGTCGGCCGCTCGGGCGAGGTCCGCCTCGGAGGTGATCGGCTCGCCACGCCAGGCCGGCACGCCGGAGACGAGCAGGATGAGGTTGACCGCGTGGCTGATGAGCCCGAGCCCGAACACGGCGCGAACCATGGAGCGCTGGAGCACGAGGAACGTGCCGCCGGAGACCAGGACGAAGATGGTGAAGATGATGATCATCGGCCGGGCTCCTTCGGCCGGGTGCCCGCCGTGATGTGCCGGGTGCGCGGGCCGACGCGTCGCTTGGCCTGCCCGCGGATGGGCTCGAGCGGGCCGGGGAGCTCACCTTCGACGGCCTCGTCGGCGCGCTCGCGCGTGCCCTCACCATGCTCAGGCGTGATGGCGCTGGTGCCGAGGAGGTTGAAGGTGAGCATCATCAGGCCCAGCACGGCCAGATAGACCCCGACGTCGAAGATCATCGAGGTCGTCAGGTGGACACCCGCGAGGTAGCCGTGGATCGGCGCCAGGAAGGAGCCGCGGGCCACGAAGCCGATGAGGCCGGTCACGACGGCGGTGATGATGCCACCACCGATCAGGTACAGCGGCACGCGGGGCGGGCCGATCTGCCGGTCCCTGGAGGTGGACAGGTAGATGAGGCCGACGAGCGCGGCCGCCACCAGCGCCGCGTTGAACCCACCGCCCGGGCTGTTGTGGCCGCGCCAGAACAGCAGCGCGGACACGATGACCAGCACGGGGCCAGCCACCCGCAGCATCATCTGCAGGCCGACGTTGTTGGGCCAGGCGATCTGCATGGCGCGGTAGGCCGTCGAATCGCGATCAGGGTTGAGGGGCAGGTCTCGGCGGGCCGCGATGCGTTCGCGCAGCGGCACGGGCTCGAGGCGCTTGGCCTGGATGGTCGAGTAGATGGCGACGATGGCCACTCCGGCCATGCCGAGCACGCTGAGCTCGCCCAAGGTGTCGAAGGCGCGGAACTCCACGAGGATGATGTTGACGACGTTGTGGCCGCCGGCCTCCGCGTAGGTCTCGTCGAGGAAGTAGCGCGCCAGGTCGGAGCGCTCGCGGCGCCCGACGGAGGCCCACACCAGCGCGGCGACGCCGGCGCCCACACCGATGGAGCCGAGCGCCGTGAGCACGTTGCCGCGGGTGCTGCGCCGCGGGAACCGCATGGGCA
Organism: Propionibacterium sp.; assembly: GCA_012837465.1. Classification (GTDB taxonomy): domain Bacteria; phylum Actinomycetota; class Actinomycetes; order Propionibacteriales; family Propionibacteriaceae; genus Arachnia. Next base: position 9,499 of record DURG01000069.1, read on the forward strand.
GCTTCTGGAGCACCAGCATGATGACGATGATGTTGAGGCTCTCGACCAGCAACTGGGTCATCGCTACGTCAGGGGCTCCGAGGGAGAGGATCTGGACGGTGGCGAGGACGCCCACGGTCGACAGTGCCACCGTCGCGGCGATGCGCGAGCGGGCGACGCACACGGCCAGGACAGCGGCAAGCATGAGGCCGGCGACGATCCAATCGATCGGCCGCCCGAGGCCATCCTGCTGCGGCGGGAGGCTGCGGGCCACCGAGGCCACCCCGAGGATGCCCAGCGCGCCCAGGCTGCCGAGGATGCTGGCGACGTGGCGGGTGGCGTGGTCCGCCGCCACGGGGCGGTCGATGAGGTGGCCGAGTCGTTGCATGCCGCGGTTCCAGGCGCCGAGCACCTCGACGCCGCTGACGGGGAACTCCAGGGCCTCGACAGCGGGAAGAACGCGGCGGCGCAGCACCGCGACCACGATGCCGGCGACGAGCACCGCGAGCGTGGCGAGGAGCGCGGCGTTGACCCCATGCCAGAGGGCGAGGTGTGGTGCGCTCGCCTCGCCGAAGGCAGCGGTGGTCGCTGCGGCCAGCGGTGCGTCGATGACCGCGAGCATGAACACCAGCGGCACGGATGCGGCGATGGGCAGCCCTGCCCAGATGACCAGCCACGGATCCTGCGCCTCCACGGGGCGCTCGTCGTCAGGGCCGTCCACGAAGGCACCCAGCACGAGCTTGAGGCAGTAGCTGAGCGTCAGCACCGCGCCCGCGGCGGCCACGACGAGCGCGGCCCAACCGGTCCAGTGGCCCTCGCCGAGGAGCGCGTCGAACATGGCCTCCTTGGACACGAAGCCCAACAGCGGCGGGATGCCGGCCATCGAGGCGGCGCCCAGCAACGTCAGGGTGAACGAGACGGGCAGCTTGCGGTAGAGGCCCGTCGGCATGCGGCCGACGTCGCGGGTGTGGGTGGCGTGGTCCACGACGCCCACCATCATGAACAGGCCCGCCTTGAACATGGCGTGGGCAATGGTGTGGATGATCGCGGCGGTCAGCGCGGCTTCGGTGCCGATGCCGATGGTCGCGACGATGAGGCCCAACTGGCTGACGGTCGAGTAGGCCATGAGGCGCTTGAGGTCCGTCTGCTGCAGCGCGAACCAGCCGCCGATGACGGTGGTGATCAGCCCGGCGGTGACGAGCAGCACCTGCCAGGCCAGGTCGTCGTGGAAGATCGGGCTGAAGCGAAGCAGCAGGAAGATGCCCGCCTTCACCACGGCCGCGGCGTGCAGGTATGCCGAGACCGGCGTGATCGCGGCCATCGCGTCGGGCAGCCAGGAATGGAAGGGGAACTGGGCCGACTTCGTGCACGCCGCCAGTGCCACGAGGAGGGCGATCACCGTGCGGAAGGTGGGATCCGTCTGCCAGATGTCAGCGGCCAGGATGGCACCCAGGTCGGTGGTGCCGAGGCGCGCCCAGATCGAGGCGACGGCGGTGAGCAGGAACAGGCCGCCGATGAACGTGAGCAGCAGCGTGCGCATGGAGGGCCCCTCCGCCTCCCGCCCGGAGCGGGCGATGAGGAAGAACGAGGCGAGGGAGGTGAGCTCCCAGCAGATGAACAGCACCACGAGGTCGTCGGCCATCACGAGGCAGAGCATCGACACCGTGAAGGCCGCCATCAGGACGAAGAACGACGTGTGCCGCTCCCCCGCCGCGAGGTACTTCGTGGAGTACAGCAGCACGACGGCGCCGATGAGCAGCGCGATGGTGGCGAAGACGAGGCCGAGCCCGTCGAAGCGCAACGCGAGGTCCACGCCCAGCGAGGGCACCCAGGGCAGCGTCGTCGACGGCGTGTTCCCGGACAGCACCGCCCCGGCTGGGGGAACGAGGATGCCGGCGGCCAGGAGGTAGAGGGCAGCCAACGGATAGCCTGCGTTGCGGCCGAGCAAACGGGCAGCCACTGGAGCCAGCGCCGTCGCCAGCCCCAGTGTCATGACCGCGAGCACCAGAGGCATAGGGCCTTGAGCCTATCGGCGCCCGGGCCGTCGGGAAAGTCAGGCGTGACGGGTGGACGCCAAGATCGCGGCCGCCAGGTCCTGTGGTCTGCTCGCTTGTGGCCAATGACCCGAATGGAGCTCGATGAAACTGAGGTGCTTGATCCTCGAGAGTTCGGCCAGCGGCGGTGCGCCCTCGGCAAGCCAGTCGCGCAGGCCCGCCTCCGCGTACTCCGCACACACCATGACCACCGGCACGTCGTAGCGGTGCTCGTTGGCGAGGCGCTGCGTCCCCAGCGCGAAATCGGCTGGCGCGGGCGACATGTGGCCCTCCAACCAGGCTCTGTCTCCCTCGCCGAGGTCCGCGCTGTCCGGGCCGTCGAAGGCCTGCCAACCGATGAACGGCAACACCCCGTCGTCGGTGGCCTCGAACCCGTCGAGCAGCATCATCCCGTCCGGGATCGGGAACCCACCGACCAACAGGACACGGCACACCCGCTCGGGCCGACGGTCCGCCGCCGCCCACACCGCCGCACAGGAGGCCGAGTGCCCCACCAGCAAGGCAGGCGCGCGCGCATTGTCGATTTCAGTGACGATGGCGGCCACGAGGTCCGGGTACCCCACGGATGCGGGATCCTCGCCGTTGTGGCCGGGCGGCGTGATCGCCACCACCCGGTGGCCCTCCTTGAGCAGTGCCGGAACGACGCGATCCCACGAGCCGCCGTCGAGCCAGAGACCAGGAACCAGAATGATGTCCACAAGACCCTCGCTTTGGGCTTCACCGCCCTGCCACGCCAACCATAAACTGCTGGCACGATGGGGAACGTGGTTACGTTGAAGGTCGTGCAGGGAGACATCACCAGGCAGGACGTTGACGCAGTGGTCAACGCCGCCAACAACGCGATGCGGGGCGGTGGCGGCGTCGACGGGGCCATCCACCGGGCGGGCGGGCCCTCCGTGCTGGACGACTGCATCCGGCGCTTCCCCGACGGACTCGCCACCGGCGATGCCGGCTGGACCGCCGCCGGCGACATGGCGGCGAAGTGGGTCATCCACACCGTCGGCCCCAACCACGCGGCAGGCCAGCGGGACCGCTCGCAGTTGGCATCCTGTTACCGGCGCGCCCTCGAGGTGGCGGATGAACTCGGCGCCAGGAGCGTCGCGTTCCCGCTGATCAGCGCCGGCATCTACGGGTGGCCCAAGGACGACGCGATCCTGGCTGCCGTCGACACCATCCGCTCGGCCGAGACCGACGTCGACGAGGTGCGCCTCGTGGCCTTCGACCGCCAGACCTACGAACAGATCCAGGACATTGCCGGTGAAGACTGACATCGAGATCGCCCGCGAGGCGACCAAGCAACCCATCTTCTACATCGGCTCGCAACTGGGCCTCGACGCAACGGACCTCCTCCCCTACGGCCACGACAAGGCCAAGGTCGCCCACCATGCCCTGAAGCCGCTGCGCGAGCGGGAACGCGGCCATCTGGTGCTCGTCACGGCGGTCAGCCCCACGCCCGCCGGCGAGGGCAAGACCACCACGACGGTGGGCCTCACCGACGCGCTGAACCAGCTGGGCCGGCAGGCCACGGTGTGCATCCGCGAGGCCAGCCTCGGCCCGAACTTCGGTATGAAGGGCGGCGCGGCTGGTGGCGGCTTCGCCCAGGTGGTGCCCATGGAGGACATGAACCTCCACTTCACCGGCGACTTCCACGCGGTCACCGCCGCGCACAACCTGTTGGCCGCGATGATCGACAATCACCTCCATTGGGGCAACAAGCTGCGCATCGACCCACGCCGCGTCACCTGGCGCAGGGTCATGGACGTCAACGACCGTGCGCTCCGCGAGATGGTGGTGGGCCTCGGCGGGCCTTCGAACGGCCACCTCCGCGAGACTGGTTTCGACATCACCGCCGCCAGCGAGGTCATGGCCATCCTGTGCCTGGCGACTGACCTCGACGACCTCGAGGAGCGCCTCGGGCGCATCGTCGTGGCGGAGAGCTTCGAACGCGAACATGTCACCGCCGCGCAGCTGGGTGCCGCCGGTGCCATGACGGTGCTGCTCAAGGACGCGTTGCAGCCCAACCTCGTCCAGACCCTCGAGAACAACCCGGCCTTCGTGCACGGTGGCCCGTTCGCCAACATCGCGCACGGTTGCAACTCCCTGGTGGCGACGCAGGCCGCGCTCGGCCTGTCGGAGTACGTCATCACCGAGGCTGGCTTCGGTGCAGACCTGGGCGCCGAGAAGTTCTTCGACATCGTGTGCCGCGTGGGTGACCTCAAGCCGGACGTCGTGGTGCTCGTCACCACCATCCGGGCACTGAAGGTCAACGGCGGCGTGCCGCTGGCCGACATCGAGGTTGAGGACGTGGACGCCGCGCTCCGTGGCTCGGTGAACCTCGAACGCCATGTGGAGAACCTCAAGCTCTTCGGCGTGCCCGTCGTCGTGGCCATCAACCACTTCGACGCCGACACCGACGCCGAGGTCGAGGCCATCCGCTCCCTGTGTGTGCGCAACGGCGTGCGTGCCGTGGTGGCCAAGCACTTCACCGACGGAGGTGCCGGGGCCCTCGAACTGGCCGCGACGGTGGCGGAACTCGCCGAATCCGGGGCGGCACGATTCAACGTCCTCTACCCCGATGAGATGCCGCTCGCGGACAAGATCGCCACGGTCGCCAAGCGCATCTACCGCGCCGATTCCGTGCACCTCCCCCAGCGGGTGCGCCGGAGGCTGGCGGCGTGGGAGGAGGCCGGCTACGGCAACCTGCCGGTGTGCCTGGCCAAGACGCAGTACTCGTTCACGGCGGAACCCACGCTCCTGGGTGCCCCCGACGGCCACGAGATCCCCATCCGGGAGGTCCGGCTGGCTGCCGGGGCCGGCTTCATCGTCGCCCTCTGCGGCCAGATGATGACCATGCCTGGGCTCCCCCGGCGCCCATCCGCCGTCGACATCGGGCTCGAGGGCGGACTGGTCGTCGGGTTGCACTGAGCCTGAGTGAGTCAGTGGCTCTCCTGCTCCAGGATGCGCCAGACCTCTGCCTGCACCCAGCCGCACGATGATGGGCGGGCGCATTGCGCCGCGCACTGGTCATCGTGGTGAAACCCCCGGGGCAAGGTGCCCATGCGCATTAGTCTTGATGGAAGCGACGAAGGAGTTTGGCGATGGAGCCCACGCACCCCCAGAAGAGGCAGCGCTCGGTGTGGACGCCGATCATGACCGTGCTTGCGGCGCTGTTCGGGCTCCTGCTCGTCGGCCCCATGCTGCTGAACCTCATCCGGCCTCCGGCGCTGGGCTCCGAGTCGAGCAGCCGCAACACCGAGGTGATCAACGCAGTGGAGAGGACGGAGGAGGTCTCGCTCCTGAGCCTCGGCATCCAGGGCATCGCCGAGCGCACCGAGCAGCGCACCATCTTCGGCCTCAAGGTGCCCGGCGCGGAGCGCGCCCTGTTCATGCAGTACGACTTCACGGCGAAGCTGGGCATGGACGGCCAAGCCGTGCAGATCCGCGAAAGCGGGGACAACGAGTTCACCATCTCCATTCCCGAGTTCACCTTCATCGGCCACGACGACGTGACCTTCAAGGTCGCGGTGGAGAAGAACGGGGTGCTCAGCTGGGTGACCCCGGAGATCGACACCGTCGAGATGACCAATCAGATCCTCAACGACGAGACCCAGCAGAAGTACCTCGACGACAACGAGGAGGTCCTGCGCGAGCAGGCGCAGGCCTTCTACAAGGGGATCGTCGGCGCGATCGACCCGGACATCCGGCTGGAGTTCGACTACATCTCCGGCCGCTGAGCCCTCACCAGACCGCCGCTTTCCGGCCGGGTGGGCATCGCACGCCAGGAGAACTCCAGGCCCTCGTCGAGGATCTCCACGCCCGGCTCACACATCGCCGCGACGGCCATGCCCAGTGAGCTGACGGCGATCTTCTCGCCCGGGCAGCGATGCCCCGTGCGCACGTCGGAACCGCCGTGCGGGATGAAGGTCTCGATGGCCTCGGCCTCGTGGAAGTCCTTGCCCAGGAATCGCCCGGGGTCGAACTCGTCGGCCCTCTCCCAGGAGACGGGATCCGTGTTGGTGTTGAGCACGTCGATGAGGATGCGATCCCCCTTGTTGACCTTCTCGCCCTTGAACTCGAAGTCGGTCCGGGCGAAGGCGGGCAGCACCGGCACGAACGGGTAGTACCGGCGCACCTCCTGCCCGAACGCGGTGGCGATCGGGCCGTCGATCAAGGTGCCGCGCTCGGCCGTCTCGGCCTGGATGCGCTCGCGCCATTCGGGGTGTTCGAAGAGCGCCTTCGCTGCGAAGGCGGCGAATCGCGCAACGGCGATGTGCGGGCGGAACGTGTTCTGCATCTCGATGCCGGCGGTCTTGTCGTCGAGCAGCTTGCCGTCGGGCTCGCGATGGTTCGCCCACTCGTAGAGGGAAGTGCCGGGCTGGGAGTCGCGCTTTCCGGCACGCTGCTCGCGGATGACCTGGGCGCACCAGCGGTCTGTCCGGCGGCGGTTGACCCACGCCTTGACGTGGTCAAGGTTGACATGGGCGAAGCCCTCGACGATCTCCCCCAGGCGGCGCGCCTGCACGTCGAGTTCGGCATCGCGCCCCTCGATCCCGGCCCAGCGCAGCGAGGCGCGGCCGTAGGCGATGACCATCGAGTCGTAGACGCTGTCGGTGTGCTTGTGCCACCGCGCGATCGCCTCGCGTACTTCGGCCTCCACCATGGGCTTGATGCGCTCGACGTGTTGGTCGTCGTAGCAGACCTTCACGAAGGTCGCCTTGCGGTGACGATGGGCTTCGTCGTCGAGGGTGTGCACCGAGTCATTGCCGAACAGGGAACCCTGGATGGGCGTGGGCATGGCCCCTTCCCGCTTGACCTTGCTGGAGTCGTAGAACAACTCGACGCCCTCGGCACC
>DURG01000001.1 GCA_012837465.1 Propionibacterium sp.
AGTTGGGCGACCTCCAGGTGCTCGGCGGCGAGCTGGCCAACAAGTACGACCCCTCGCAGGGCTTCGTCGACGAGGACGAGGACGAGCCCTACGACCCGTGGGAGGACGGCGCCAACGACCCCGAACTTGAGGTCTCGACGGGCTTCGACATCAACGCGCTGCGCGCCAAAGCGGCCAAGAAGGGTGAGGAACGCTGACGGAGGCTCACGCCTCCCTGAAGCTGCGCCTGAGCCCCTTTCCCGCGTGTCACTGCTTGCGGGCGTGGAGGTGCTCGATGATGCCGAAGTGCAGCCGTCCGGCGTCGACGATCCGGACGCCCATGCGCTCCAGCCTCGGCAGCGGGCGTCTGGTCCAGTACTCGCCGTTGGCGCGGCTGGTGACCGCTTCGAGGCCCTTCTGCAGCAGGTGCAGCACGGGGTTGGTGGAGGGCACGTGGTCGGCCAGCAGGATGCGGCCGTTGGGGCGCACCACCCGCACGATCTCGGAGAGCGCCTTGTCGTAGTCGGGGAACCCGCACATGGCGAAGGTCGACACGACGGTGTCGAAGCTGTCGTCGTCGAAGGGCAGGTCCTCGGCGTCGCCCTCGACCCACCTCGCATCCATCCCCGCCGCATCGGCCTTGGCCCGGGCCGCGGCGAGCATGGGGGCGCTGATGTCGACGCCTGTCAGGCGGACGTCCAGGGAGAAGTGCGGCAGGTTGAGGCCGGTGCCGACCGCGACTTCGAGCACCTCGCCGACGGCGCGCTCACCGATCCAGCGTCGGCTGGCAGCCATGAAGCGTCTGTCCAGGGGACCGACGAGCCGGTCGTAGCGTTCGGCCGTCCTGTCCCACAGATCGCGTTGGCGCTCCTCCGCTGTGCCCATGCGCCCAACCTAGTGGGCGTCAGCAGCCGTCGGGGCCACAGGCGTCGCCGGCCTCGCCGTCGATCGTGATGAGGCTCGGCGTCTGCTCCGAAGCGACAGTCTGCAGCACCTGGGCGAACACTTCGGGCGGCTGGGCACCGGAGACGCCGTACTTGTTGCCGAAGACGAAGAACGGCACGCCCTGCACGCCGATCTGGCGGCCGAGCGCGACGTCGGCGTCGATCGCGCGGTCGAGTTCATCGGAATCGACGGCGGCGCGGGCGTCGGACTGGTCCAGCCCGGCCTGCGCGGCGAGGCGGGTCAGTACCTCGACGTCGCTGATGTCCTCGGCGTCCTCGAAGTGGGCGGCGAGGAGGGCCTCCTTCAGCGCATCGGTGCGATCGCCGCCGTCGGCCTGGTCCTCCTTCTTCGCCAGTTGCAGGACGCGGTGCGCCTTGCGGGAGTTGGCGACGACGAGGCCGTCGAAGTCGTACGTGAGCCCCTCACCCTCGGCGCTGGCCTTGACGTGGTGCATCATCTGTTCGATCTGCTTGCGGCCCATGCCCTTGGTCTCGACGAGGTAGTCGACCTCGGAGCGCTGGTCGCGCTCGGGGAGCGTGGGGTCGAGTTGGAAGGACCGCCACGTCACCTTGACCTGGTCGGCCTGGGCGAACTCCTCGAGGGCCTTCTCGAAGCGCCGCTTGCCGATGTAGCACCAGGGGCAGGCGATGTCGGACCAGATCTGTACGTCGATACTCAC
>DURG01000070.1 GCA_012837465.1 Propionibacterium sp.
AACTCGGCCTGTTCACGGTGCAGACCAGGTGCTCATCGAAGGACGAGTACCTGACCCGACCCGACCTGGGGGCGCAGTTCGACGACGAGGCGATCACCGAGATCAACAAGCGTTGCGAGGCCAAGCCACAGGTGCAGATCTACGTCTCGGACGGCCTGTCGTCGACGGCGGTCGAGGCCAACGTGCGCGACCTGCTGCCGGCACTGCAGCAGGGCCTGAAACTGCACGGCCTGGGCGTCGGCACGCCCTTCTTCGTGAAGTACGGCCGGGTGCGCTCCATGGAGCCGATCTCGGAGGCACTGGGCTCGACTGTCACGTGCGTGCTGCTGGGCGAGCGCCCGGGCCTGGCGACGCCGGAGTCGCTGTCGGCCTACCTCGCCTACCAGGCGCGGGTGGGGATGCCGGAATCCGAGCGCAACTGCGTGTCCAACATCCACCAGGAGGGCACCAACCCGGTGGAGGCCGGCGCCCACATCGCCGACCTCATCAACGCGATGGTCAAGCAGCAGGCCTCCGGCATCAAGTTGAAGACCGGCTGATCCCGCCGATGGGCACGGACGGGCTCCACGGACCTGCCACGTGCCCTAGGTTTGGGCCATGATCGTTCGCCCCCTCATCGCGCGCGCCTTCTTCGCGCTGTACCCGTACCGGCTGCGCTCCACTCCTCCGCCGCCCGGTGGGGCCGTCCTGATCGGCGCACCGCACACATCGAACTGGGACTTCCCGATCATGCTCGCCATCACGTGGAGCCACAGCATCAGCGTGAAGTGGCTGGGCAAGAACTCGCTGTTCAAGCGCCCCTTCGGCCGCATCATGCGCCTCCTCGGCGGCATCCCCGTCGACAGGGCGAACCCGGCAGGGCTCGTCGACGAGGTGGTGGCCCAGGTGAAGGCGAACGACAGGTTCTTCCTCGTCGTCACCCCTGAGGGCACCCGCGGGCGCAAGGAGTACTGGAAGTCGGGCTTCTATCGCATCGCCCGCGCCACCGACCTGCCGCTGGTGCTGGGCTACGTCGACTCGACCACGAAGACCACCGGCATCGGCCCCACCATCCACTTGACCGGCGACGTGGCGTCGGACATGGACAAGGTGCGTGAGTTCTACGCCGACAAGCGCGGCATCCGCCCCGACGACTTCACGCCGCCCCGCCTCCGCGAGGAACTCACCGACGGCGGGGGCCCAGCCGAGTAGGGCCCCGCCGCCAACTGCTAGCATGATGTCAGGAGGTGCTAGCATGGCGAACGTCAGCGTACGCAACCTGGACGATGCGGTCCACGAGGCCCTGAGGCAGCGGGCCGCCAGGGCAGGTCACTCGATGGAAACGGAGATCCGCCAAATCCTTGGGGAATCCGTCGCCACACCGGCCAACCCGTTCCTCCGGCTCGCAGCCCACGCCCAGGAGGTGGGTGGCTCTGAACTCGAGATGCCACCGGCCCAGTTCGAGTCCCCTGACCTCTTCGATGAGGAAGATCGCGCGTGATCATCCTCGACACCAACGTCGTCTCCGAACTGCTCCGCCCCAAGCCCGCTCGGCAGGTGCTGGGGTTCCTACGGGGCCACGGGGAGGCCCTGGGCATCACCACGATCACCATCCATGAGATCAGCTTCGGCCTGGAGCGGCTGCCGGAGGGCGGTCGGAAGCAAGGGCTGGCGGCCGCGTTCCTCCAGTTCACCGAATCCCTGATGGATTCCGAGATCCTCGACCTCACGGAGCCCGCGGCCCGGCGCTCCGGCGTACTCCGTGCCCAGCGGGCCACGGCCGGCAGACCCATCAGCATGGCCGACGCACACATCGCCGGCATCGCCCTGGAGACGGGTCACCCGCTGGCCACCCGCAACACGCGGGACTTCCAGGAGTTGGGTCTACGTCTCATCGACCCCTGGCAGCAATAGGCTCTCGACGACGAACGCCGCCGCACCCCGAAGGGAGCGGCGGCGTCGCGTTTGCGTCGGATCAGACGGTGAAGATCGGCCGGAAGAAGTCTGCCAGTTCCTGCGTCGCGTCCAGCGGCAGCACGTGGGCCACGTACATGTCGGGGCGGACCACGACGACCACGCCGTCGCGCGAGAGCTCACGCACGTCGAAGATGTCGTCGTCCTCCTTGGCGGCGAACACCTCGTTGAGGTTGACCAGCTCGAACGGGCCGACGACGGGCTTGAACGCCGCAGGCACGTCGTTGAGGTTCACCTCGGTGTAGGGCGCCTGGTAGATCACCCTGACGTCGAACAGCGCATTCTTGTCCTCGCCGGCGGGCGTGTGGGCGTTGGCCGGTGAGTCCTCAGAACCCACCCACCAGTCAGACCACTTCTCCAGCTCCGGGGTGTTGCCGGCGGCGCCGTCGGCGAACACGTAGACACGCCAGCGGCCGTCGGCCCGGTGGAGGTGGCCCAGCTGCAGCGGGTTGGCGTCGCTGACCCGCATGACCGGGCGCGACTTGAACCGCTTGCCGATCGGGAAGCCCGCGGCCAGGTCCTGGTGCTCGTCCCCACCGACGATCAGCGACGGCTTGTACTGCGTCATGAAGCCTGCGGGGAACTCGAAGGTGTTGACGTAGAACTCCTCGGCGGGGATCTCCAGCTCACCCGGCTTGGCGGCCATGATGGAGGACCACTGGCGGTCGAAGTCGATGAGGTTCTGCGCGATCTCCTGGCGCTCCGCAGTGTAGGTCTGCAACAGCGACTCCGGCGCGAGGCCGGTG
>DURG01000071.1 GCA_012837465.1 Propionibacterium sp.
GCATGCGCACCGCGATGGGCACGGCCACCGGATCCGGCGCCACCACCTGCGCCTTGCCGGCGCCGGTGCGCAGGGCCGCCTCGGCCGCGAGCATGATCGCGCCCGGGTTCTGCACGCTGCCGCCCACCACGACGGCGCGGCCGCGGCCCTCCTTGTTGTCGGCGATGTCCGGCAGCGGCCAGTCCCGCAGCACCGAGGGAGTGATGACGGTGCCGCCCGGCTCGGTGCCAGCCATCAGCCCTCCTCCGCCTCGGCGACGTCGTCGCTCTCATGGGTCACGTGCGCCTCATCGGATTCCTCTACCGCCGAGGTGTCCTCGCTTCGGACCAGCTTCAGTGCGCCGTCGTCCATCCGGTAGCGCGTCATCGAGCAGTTGGCGATGGGCTCCTCCTTCTGGAGGGCGAGCACGCGCTCCTCGTCGAGGCCTTCGACCACGTAGCGGAAGGCGAGGATGACGGCCTCGTGGCTGAACAGCCACACCCGCTCGCCGCGGAAGCGCTCCTGCAGTTCGAGCAGGAGGCTGCGCACGCGCAGGATCACGTCGGCCCAGCTCTCGCCGCCCGGTGGGCGGTAGTAGAACTTGCCGTTGCGCTCGCGCCGGGCGGATTCCTCCGGGTGGGTGGCCTCGATGCCGTACCAGGTCACGCCGTCGAAGATGCCCAGCTCACGCTCGCGGATGCGCTCGTCGACGATCAGTTCCAGGTCGAGGGAGGCCAGCGCCCTCTCCGCCGTGCCGCGGGCCCGCTGGTAGGGCGAACTCACCGCGACGGTGGGGCGCGCGTCGTCGGCCATCGTGGCGATGTGCTCGCCCAGGGCATCCGCCTGCTTCTCGCCCTCGTCGGAGAGGACGACGTCGGCGTCGCGGGCCTCGAGCTCGAGGCGGTGCGCCTTGGCCGCGATGGCCTCGCGGTCCGCCACGTTGCCCACGGATTCGCCGTGCCGCACGAGGACGAGTTCGGCGACCCCGCGGGGATCGCCCTCTGCTGCCAAAGGTTGGTTGTTCACGAGCCTCTCCTTCGCCTGTCAACTCGACGATAGGGCCAAATGCGCGCAAGGGAAGGGCCCGCGCCCGATCAATCCGTCTCGTTGCAGCGGTGGCATGGGCGAGCCCGGGCAAGTAGTGTCGTGCCATGGCAAACATGAACGAGAAGCCGGAGATCGACTTCCCGGGCGGCGAGCCCCCGGCCGATCTCGAGATCACCGAAATCGTCGAGGGCGAGGGCACCGAGGCGGCAGCCGGCGACGTGGCCCATGTGCACTACGTCGGCGTGGCATTCAGCTCCGGCGAGGAGTTCGACTCCTCTTGGAACCGCGGCGAGCCGCTGTCCTTCCGCTTGGGCGTGGGCCAGGTCATCCGCGGTTGGGACGAGGGCATCCAGGGCATGAAGATCGGCGGGCGGCGGCAGCTTGTCATCCCCTCGCACCTCGCCTACGGCGATCGCGGTGCGGGCGGCGTCATCGCCCCGGGCGAGGCACTGATCTTCGTCTGCGACCTCGTAGGCCTCAACTGACAACCAGTTCCGCGGGGGGCGGTTCCCGGATGGACACCAGCGCCATCCTGGGGGCCGCCCCTCAATCGTCGGCGCACCTCCGGAACCGGGCTGCTCGGCGTGATCGTATAGGATTGCCCATAAATACTAGTGGTTGGGGTTGTCCATGACGGCTGCTACGGGGTCCCTCTCGAAGTCCGAGACCGTCTATCGTGAGCTCCGGCAGCGGATCACCGACGGCCGCTACGTCCCCGGCTTCCGCATCGTGCTGGGCCAGGTGGCAAAGGAGATGGGCGTCTCCGTCGTCCCCGTCCGGGAGGCGCTGCGCAGGCTCGAGGCCGAACGGCTGATCACCTTCACGCGCAACGTCGGCGCTCAGGTGGCCTCCATCGACGTGGGCGACTACGCGGAATCCATGGAAGTCTTGGCCATGCTCGAGGGCATGGCCACCGCCCTCGCGGCACGCCAACTCACCGAGGAACAGCTTGGGCAGGCGGCGGCGGTCAACGACCAACTCCGTGCGCTGTCCCAGAGCAACTCCTTCGATCCGCGCCAGTTCACCCAGCTCAACAACAGGTTCCACGAGATCCTCTGTGGGGCCTGCCCCAACGCGCACCTCCACGACCTCCTGGTGGAGGAGTGGCGCCGCATCGCGGTGATCCGCCGCAATGTGTTCGCCTTCGAGCCGGTTCGCTCGGAGAAATCGGTGGCCGAGCACGACCAGATCCTCTCCTTGATCCGCAGCCAGGCGCCCGCCGAGGAGATCGAGACCGCCGCCCGACGCCACAAGCTGCGCACCCGCCGCGACTTCGTGGAGTCGCCCCCGGATCCGGCCCGGGTCTGACACGACGACGGGACGGGAGGATCATCC
>DURG01000072.1 GCA_012837465.1 Propionibacterium sp.
GGGCCCGGATGCCCAGGCCACCGGCCGGCGGTGGGGCGGCCGGCCAGCGCAACTTCACCGTCGTGCCCTCCGCGTTGGAGCGCACCGCGGCCTCGCCGCCCACGGCGGCCATGCGCTGCATGACGGAGCCCTCCAACCCCAGGGAATGGCGGCGTTGGTCCTCCACGTCGAAGCCCGGCCCGTCGTCGGCGATGCTGATGCGCACGGAGTCGCCTCGTTGGGTGAGGTGCACCTGGGGCACTCCGGGCGCGTACTTGAGCGCGTTGCGCACGGCCTCCCTGGCCGCCCCAACGAGCGCCTCGCCCACCGATTCGGGCACCAGGACTTCGTCCGGCTCGGCGACGATCACCTGGCGCCCCTGCGGCAGGGCGTGGCGCAGCGCGTCGGCCACGTCGACGGGGGTGTCCTCGTGCAGCGGGGCCGGCACCTTCGCGAGCCGTTCGCGGGCCTCGCGGCAGGACTGCCGGATCTCGTCGGGCCCAGCGGCGCTCCAGGTCGCGCCCATGCGTTGGAGGGTGTGTAGGAGGGAGTCGTGCATCTCCCGGCGCAGGCCGGCGAGGGCCTCCGCCCGGGCAGCCGACTCGGTGGCCTCCTGCTTCTGCTCCTGGCGTTGCGTGCGACTGGCGAGATACTCCTGGGCGATGACGATGGTCACCAGCCGGGCGACCCACAGCACGCCGATGCCGCTGGCCGTGAAGATGAGGCCGAGCATCTGGGGCACGAGGCCCAGGTCCTTGCTGAACCACAACGTGACCATGCCGGCGGCGAACGACACCAGGATCAGCACCAACTGGGGCTGGCGGTGCAGCAGAAGGATGGCGTAGGTCAGCACCGAGCCGAACCAGGCGTCAGTACGCCACAGCCCCTCGGGCTGCGGGCTCTCGAGTTGGCCGCCGACGATCAGCGCGGTGCCCAGCGCGGTGAGGATGCCCACCACCCAGCCGAGACGCTTGATCCAGAGACAGTCGACGGCCACCAGCACGTGGGCCGCGCCGAGCACGGCCAGCCCGTACAGGAAGGTGGGGTGCTCCTCGAACGTGACGCCGGTGAGCAGCTTGGGCAGGCCGAGGAGGGCGATGGCGGCCACGGCGATCTCGACGGGGCGCTCGAGCGCGTCCGGGAGCTTCCGCCTGGATGATGCCACGTGGCCACATTAGAGGGTTTGATGCCCCTGGGCTCCCCCAAACGACCAGGGGCATCAGGAGAACCGCGTCCCCCTACCTGGGTTCCCTCTACCCACACCCCACCACGACGGGCCGGATCTGCCCAGTCGGCCATTCGGTTGACACCCCGGCCGAGCCGCTAGGGTGGGCCCCTGCAACGAAGCGAGGAGGCACCGCATGCCCGTCCCCCACTCCCTGTCCGGCCGGCTCCGGATGCCCGTCGTGGCCGCCCCCATGTTCCTGGTCTCGGGCCCGGAGCTGGTGGTCGAGTCCTGCCGGGCCGGCGTCCTTGGCTCGTTCCCTGCGCTCAATCAGCGCACCACGGAGGGCTTGCGCGAGTGGCTGCGGCAGATCGACGGTGAACTCACCGACGCCGATGCGCCCTACGCCGTGAACCTCATCGTGCACCCCACCAACGCGCGGCTGCGTGCAGACCTCGAGGTGGTCGTCGAGCACAAGGTGCCCGTGGTCATCACCTCGCTGGGCGCGGTGCCCGACGTGGTGGATGCCGTGCACTCCTACGGCGGCCTCGTCCTGCACGACGTGACCACGCTGCGCCACGCGCAGAAGGCTGCGGAGGCCGGCGTGGACGGGCTGATCCTCGTCTCGGCCGGTGCCGGCGGGCACGCGGGCACCATCAACCCGTTCGCCCTGATGGCGACGGTGCGCCCCTGGTTCGACGGCATCATCGCGCTGGCCGGCTCCATCACCACGGGCGCCGACGTGCTGGCCGCCCGCGCGCTGGGCGCCGACCTCGCCTACCTGGGCACGCGCTTCATCGCGACGGCGGAGTCCAGCGCACCCGAGGGCTACACGCAGCAGATCCTCGAGGCAGGGGCGGGCGACATCGTCTACACGCCCGCGGTGAGCTCTATCCCGGCGAACTTCCTGGCCGCCAGCCTGGCCGCGGCCGGCGTCGACCCGGCGTCGGTGCCGGATCCCATGCACCTCGGCTCGGAGCAGGAGTTCAAGGCGTGGCGCGACATCTGGTCCGCCGGTCACGGCGTCGCGGGCATCCATGACGTCCCGTCGGTCGCGCAGCTCGTGGACCGGTTGGCGGCCGAGTACGACGAGGCGAAGGCTCGCCTGTAGGGCTCAGCCCTGCAACTTGTCGGCCGCGTCGAGCTCGGCCTCCATCTGGGCGATGAACTCGGGCGTGAGCTTGGGCATCTGGCCCGTGTCGAAGATCCCGCCGGACAGGCCCGCAGGGTTGAGCGCCTCGTCGATCTCCTGCTCCGTGAGCCGGCCGTCCTCAAGCACGAGCTCGCGGATCGAGCGACCGCTGGCCAATGCCTTCTTGGCGATCTTGGCCGCGTTCATGTAGCCCAGCTTCGGCATGAGCGCGGTCACCACGCCCACCGACGAGGCAACCTGCTGGTTCAGGAACTCGCGGTTGACGGTGATGCCGTCGACGCAGTTGATCCGCAGCGTGCGGGCGGCGCGGCGCAGCCAGTTGGAGTTCTGCAGCAGCACGTGGGCGATCACGGGCTCGAAGGCGTTGAGCTGGAGCTGGCCCGCCTCCGTCGCGAACGAGACGGTGATGTCGGCGCCGGCGATGACGAAGGCCACCTGGTTGACGGCCTCCGGGATGACGGGGTTGACCTTGCCCGGCATGATCGAGCTGCCCGCCTGCACGGCGGGGAGGTTGATCTCGCCGAAGCCGGCTTGGGGGCCGGAGCTGAGGAGGCGCAGGTCGCTGCAGATCTTGCTGAGCTTCATGGCCGCGCGCTTCAGCACCGACGACGCGGAGATGAACACACCGGTGTCGCTGGTGGCCTCGATGAGGTCAGGCCCGTTGTGCAGGCCCGGCTGGCCCGTGATGACCCGCAGGTGCCGGATGACGGAGCGGGCGTAGCCCTCGGGGGCGGCGATGCCGGTGCCGATGGCGGTGGCGCCCAGGTTCATCTCCTGCAGCAGCGGCCACACGTCCTCGATGCGGTCGATGTCCTCGCCGAGCGTGGTGGAGAAGCCACGGAACTCCTGCCCGACGGTCATGGGCACTGCGTCTTGGAGCTGCGTGCGGCCCACCTTCAGTACGTCGCGGAACTCGCGGCCCTTCGCCGCGAAGGAGTTGCGCAGCAGGCGCAGTTCCTGAGTGAGGCGCTGCATCGTGTAGATCAGCGCCAGCTTCACCGCGGTGGGATAGGTGTCGTTGGTCGACTGCGAGCGGTTGACGTGGTCGTTGGGCGAGATGAACTCGTAGTCGCCGAACTCGCGCCCCGCGAGCTCGAGGGCCCGGTTGGCGATGACCTCATTGGCATTCATGTTGGTCGAGGTGCCGGCGCCGCCCTGGATCACCCCGACGATGAACTGGTCGTGGAGTTCGCCGTCGATGACGTCCTGCGCGGCGCGATCGATCAGCTCGGCGCGCTCGGCGTCGAGCACCCCGATGTCGCGGTTGGCGCGGGCCGCGGCCTGCTTCACCTGGGCGTAGGCGACGATCAGGTCCGGGTAGATGTTGATCTCACGACGGCTGATGTAGAAGTTGTCCACCGCGCGGGCAGTGTTGATTCCCCAGTACACGTCATCGGGAATCTCAAGTTCACCCAGTGAATCGCGTTCGATCCGAGCCACGGTGCCTCCTTCTGTGACGACGATGTCACGCTACCCGCTCCGCCCCCGTTGCGGGCGAAGCGTGGGTGCACCGGCGGACCCAGGCGGATGTTTATCCATTCGTTACGTAGCAAATGCGCACCCTCCCACCCCGTGCACTACAAGACGTAGTAGGGTCACTATTGGCAAGTTCTTTGTACATGTCGAGGAGGCGAGCAGCGTGGCCCGGCCCAGCTTCAGCAACTGGCTGACCATCCCCAACGTGCTGCGCGCGCTGGCGATCTTCGTGGTGGGCTCCCTGTTCGGGGTGGGCCTGTTCACGTTCGGCTACGCCAAGGGCGCCTCCTACCTCAGCAACGACCCCGCCACCTGCATCAACTGCCACGCGATGGAGAGCCAGTGGGACGGCTGGAACGCCAGCAGCCACAAGGCCGTCGCGGGCTGCAACGACTGCCACGCGCCCCACGACAACGTGGTGCACAAGTGGCTCGTCAAGGGCGAGAACGGCTTCTGGCACGCGCTGAAGTTCACCACGGGTTGGTATCCGGAGAACATCGAGATCCGCGAGTCGAACCTGAAGGTCACCAACAACGCCTGCCTGTACTGCCATGCGGATTACGTCGACGAGGTCCACATGACACGGCCCGAAGGCCAGCAGATCACCTGTACCCAATGCCACTCCGACGTCGGACACAAGTAGGGATCCATGATGAGCACCAACGCGAACCAACCGAGGAAGAAGAACCTCTGGGCAGACTCCGGGAAGTGGATTCTCGGCATCATTGCAGTGGCCCTGGTCACCTTCGGGCTGACCGCCCTGCTGATCACCATCATGGAGCGCCAGACCGAGGCGCAGGCACCCTTCACCAAGGTGGTCGAGCTCGACGAGACCACCGTCGACCCCGAGGTGTGGGGCCAGAACTTCCCCGTCCAGTACGAGGACTACCTCAAGACCGAGGAGATGGGCCCGACGAAGTGGGGCGGCAGCCACCCCGTCGACCCGCCGGAGGGCGACCCCCGCACCGAGCAGATCTCCTCGAGCCGGCTCGAGGAGGATCCCCGCCTCGTGACCATGTGGAAGGGCTACGCGTTCAGCAAGGACTACCGCCACGCCCGCGGCCATGCCTACATGCTCGAGGACCAGCGCCAGACCCTGCGCGTGCGTGACTTCGACCAGCCGGGCACCTGCCTCAACTGCCACGCCTCGACCGTCGCGCTCATGGACGAGCTGGGCGACGGGGACCGGGACGCCGGCTTCGCCGAGATGAACCTCATGCCGTACGACGAGGTCACACAGATGGTGGACCACCCGGTCAGCTGCCTCGACTGCCACGACCCGCAGACCATGGAGCTGCGCATCACCCGCCCCGCGTTCGAGCGCGGCATCGCGGC
Source organism: Propionibacterium sp. (assembly GCA_012837465.1). GTDB lineage: Bacteria > Actinomycetota > Actinomycetes > Propionibacteriales > Propionibacteriaceae > Arachnia. Next base: position 5,109 of record DURG01000072.1, read on the forward strand.
GCTGAAGGCTTCCGAGGGCATCGAGAACTACGACGTCAACAAGGACGCCACCGCCCAGGACATGCGCACCTACACCTGCGCGCAGTGCCACGTCGAGTACTACTTCGAATCCGACACCAAGGAACTGATCTTCCCGTGGGCCAAGGGCATCGACCTCGATGACATCTACGAGTACTACGCCGAAGACGGCCACATCGACTGGACCCACGAGATCACCGGCGCGGAGATGTTGAAGGCCCAGCACCCCGAGTTCGACCTCTGGTCCAACGGCATCCACGCCGCCTCCGGCGTGAGCTGCGCGGATTGCCACATGCCGTACAAGCGCGAGGGCGCCCAGAAGGTCTCGGACCACCACCTGCAGAGCCCGCTGTTCGACGCGAACGCCTCCTGTGGCACCTGCCACAACGAATCGGCCGAGGAGATGACCAACCGGGTCGAGACGATCCAGGACCGCTACCTCCACTCCCGCAACCAGGCATTCGACGCGCTGGTGGCGCTGATCAACGACATCGCCGAGTACAAGGAAGCCGGCAACGTGGACCAGGCTCGCCTGGACGAGGCCTACGAGTTCCAGAAGAAGGCCAGCTTCTACATCGACTACGTCTACTCCGAGAACTCCAACGGCTTCCACGCCCCCGCCTACATCCACCGGATCCTGGGCGACGCCCTCGACGCGGCCCGCAAGGGCCAGATCGTGCTGACCGGCGTGCCGGCCGCGGACCTGGAGGCCAGCGAGACCACCCTCCAGTACGAGGAGATGATGGCCGGTGAGAACCGCTGACATCCTGAGGTTCCTCGACACGGCCCCGGACGAGATCCGCCCGTGGGCCGAGGAACAGAAGCAGCGCCTCCTCCACCCCCCGAAGGACGTGACCCGCACCCGCTTTCAACGCGTGAGCGACAAGTGGTTCAAGCCGGTCGTGATGGCCGCGGTGATCGCCGCCGTCGTGTTCGGCGTGTACTACATCGGCAAGCCGCCGGCGGCCCCTGAGCAGCCGGCCGCCGCTCCGCAGATGGGTGAGGCGGCGAGCCAGCAGGTCAACGTGGCCCGCATGGCAGAGCTGACCGCCCAGGTGGAGCGGGACCCGTCGGACATCGATGCGCGCCTCGAGCTCGGCGTCCTCCTGATGGGCGCCGGCGACCCCGCCGGGGCCGAGGAGCAGTGGGTGGCCGTGACCGAGCTCGACGCCGAGCGCGTCGAGGCCTGGTACAACCTCGGCTTCCTCCACCTGTCCAAGCAGCCCGCAGACGACGCCAAGGCCCGCGAGGCCTGGCAGAAGGTGCTGGAGATCGACCCGGACTTCCCGCAGGCCGAGGTCATCAAGAACCACATGCCCCAGGAATGAGCCATGAGCCAGACAGAGCAAGCGGCCCAGCCGACGCCGGCCCCTGACGAGGGTCCGCTGGATCCGCACATCGAGGTCGACGACGACCACTACGCGGCCCCGGCCAAGGACGCCTTCCGCAAGGTCTACCGCTTCTTCCACAACAAGTTCGTGGGCCTGGCCCTCATCCTCGCCATGGCGATCCTCAGCCTGCTCGGCACGCTCATCGCGCAGGCCCCGGCCGGCGTCCTCGACGACCCGGCGTCGGCGCAGCAGTGGCTCGACTCCGTCCGCCCCCGCTTCGGCGGCTGGACCGGCGTGCTGCACTTCCTGGGCTTCTTCAACCTCTACAAGTCCATCCCGTTCCTCACGGTCGTCGCGCTGCTGGCGCTGTCGATCATCGCCTGCACCACGCACCGGGTGCCGCTGCTGTGGAAGCGTGCCACCCGGCCGCAGCTCCAC
>DURG01000073.1 GCA_012837465.1 Propionibacterium sp.
ATCGGGGAGGGGAACTTCCGATTTGTGGTTCCCTCTTCCGATGCGCTAAAGTTCTTCGAGTCGCCTGAGGGCGGCAGTCGCGAAAGCGACACTGGGGCTATGGCGCAGTTGGTAGCGCGCTTCCATGGCATGGAAGAGGCCAGGGGTTCGAATCCCCTTAGCTCCACAACGCAAGAACCGGCATCTGACAAGGGCAGATGCCGGTTCTTCGTTTCTCCTTGCGTACGAGCCCATGGCGGGTAGCGTGTTCGTCATCAGCAGAAGCAGTTGGCAACAAATACCCTTGGGGGTATAAGGTAGGACTCATGGCAACCATCGAAATCACCAAGGACAACCTCGAGCAGACGATCAACGACAACGAGATCGTGCTGCTCGACTTCTGGGCTGCCTGGTGCGGCCCGTGCCGCCACTTCGGCCCCATCTTCGAGGCAGCCTCCGAGAAGTACCCCAACATCGTCTTCGGCAAGGTCGACACCGAGGCCGAGCGTGAGCTCGCCGCGGGCTTCGAGATCATGTCGATCCCGACGCTCATGGCTTTCCGCGACAACGTGATCGTGTTCTCCCAGCCCGGCGCCCTGCCCAGCGAGGCGCTCGAGGAGTTGGTGCAGGCAGTGGAGGGGCTCGACATGGATGAGGTGCACGCCGAGATCGCCAAGCAGCAGGCGGACGCCGCCGAGCAGCAGTGACACTGCCCGTCCAGGTAGACGCCGAACCGCGCAGCATCACCGCCGAGCTGGCCACCTGGCCGGCTCGGCGGTGGCTGTTTGCAATCGGCACCGCAGTGGCGACGGTACTGGTGGTGGGCATCCCCACGGACCTCATCCCCAACCCGGTGTTCGGCCGCGACATCCCGCCGACGGCGTGGTCCTGGCCGGTCCTCATCCTCACCGCAGTCCTGGCCGGGATGGTGGCCGCCACCTACGTGGCGCGCAAGGACACTCCCGACCGGGAGCGTGGTGGGAAGCTGGGCGCTGCGGGCGCCTTCATGACCTTCTTCGCCGTCGGTTGCCCCGTGTGCAACAAGCTCGTCCTGCTCGCGCTGGGCTACACGGGTGCGCTGCAGTTCTTCGCGCCCGTACAGCCGTTCCTCGCGGTGGGCTCGATCGTGCTGCTCGCGGCGGCACTCATCCTGCGCGTGCGCCGTGAGCGCAGCTGCCCCGTCCCTGCCTAGCCCAGGCCGCTCAGCAGTTCGCGCATCGCTTCGTCGAAGCTGACCTTCGGCTGCCAGCCCCAGGCCCTTGCCCGCTCCGCCCGCAGCTCGGCGCGGAATGCTGGCCGGGTCTCCCACTCAGGGCTCACACCGAGGGCCTCGCAGACCGGGCCCAGGTAGTCGCGCCAGGTCTGGTTGCCGGAAACGGCGTTGACCGCCGTGGCCGCACCTGGGACCGGCCCCTCGTCCGGGTCGTCGGCCCGTGGGATGGCGCCGGTGGCGATGTCCGCGATCAGCTCCGCGAGGTCGGAGACGTGGACCCAGCCGAAGGTCCGGTCCGGATCCTCGACACGGGCAGAGGCCTCGTCCCTGAGCGCAGCGGGGCGCAGGGTGTTCCAGATTGAACTCTCGCCCGGGCCGAGGATCGCGGTCGGACGGATGAGGACCCTCGTGATGCCCTCGACCCCGGACAGCGCGAGGTCGGCGTCGCGCTTGGTGGTGGCGTAGGGCCGGGCCGTGTCGTCAACCAGCGGTGAGTCCTCGCCGACGTCGCCGGAGTCGGCCTCCCTGCGGTAGACCGAGGTGGTAGAGACCTGCACGAACAGGGGAACGCCGTTGTGGTGTGCCGCGCGGGCCAGGGTCTCGGCCCAGTGGGCCGCCTGGTCCTCCAGCGACGCGTCGCGCATGGGATGGACGGTGTTGATCACGGCGTCGGCCCCGGCGCAAAGCTCGTCGGCGAAGGCCGGGTCGTGGAAGTCGCCCGCCCATTCCTCGACGTTGGGCAGCTGCGGTGCGGTGCCGCCACGACGGACGACGGCCCGCACTCGTGCGCCCCTCTCGTTGAGGGCCGCGCACGTGTGCGAGCCGACGAAGCCGTTGGCGCCTGTGACGACGATGGTGGAGGTGTTCATGGCCTCCAGCCTGCCACGGGCATCAGAAGACCGGGCGGCCGCCCGTCACACCGATGACCGTCGCCGAGACGTAAGACGCCTCCTGCGGGCTGGCCAGGAACACGAACGCACCGGCGAGCTCGGACGGCTGGCCCGGCCGGCCGAGCGGCGTGTCCACGCCGAACTCCGGCATGTCCTTGGCGTCCTTGGTGGCCGGCTGCAGCGGCGTCCAGATGGGGCCGGGCGCCACGCAGTTGACGCGAATGCCCTTGGGGCCCAGCTCGGCGGCCAGGTTGACGGTGTAGTTGTTGATCGCTGCCTTGGTGGCCGCGTAGTCGATGAGGTCCACCGAGGGGTCGTAGGCCTGGATCGAGCTGTTGTTGATGATGCAGTCGCCCTTGCCGAGGTACTTGAGGGCCTGCTGCGTCATCCAGAACATCGCGTACAGGTTGGTCTTGAAGGTGCGGTCCATCTCGTCGGTCTTCAGGTCGGCGAGGCCGCCGTCGCGGCGGGCCCACTGGAAGCCGGCGTTGTTGACCAGGATGTTCAGGCCGCCGAGTTCGTCGGCCGCGTCATCGACCACCTTGCGGGCGATGGCCTCCTCGGTGATGTCTCCGGGCAGGAGCACGCACTTGCGGCCGGCCTTCTCCACCCATTCCTTGACGTCCTCGGCATCGGACTGCTCCTCGGGAAGGTAGCTCAGCGCGACGTCGGCGCCTTCGCGAGCGAACGCGATGGCGACGGCGCGGCCGATGCCAGAGTCGCCGCCGGTGATGAGGGCCTTGAGGCCGGGGAGGCGGTCGCGGCCGATCCAGGTGTCCTCGCCGTGGTCCGGATGGGGATCCATCTCGGTGGTGAGGCCGGGGGGCGCTTGGGTCTGGGCGGGGAAGCCGCCCTCCTCGCTGGTGAGTGCCTGGGCTGCCTTGTCCGTTGCATGGAGATCAGTCATGTCCTCCAGTCTTCCGACCCGGGAGGAGAAACCAAACCCCCGCAGGGGTGCAAACGCTACTTGGGGACGAAGGCGGGGTAGATGCTCTCGAAGCTCAACCGGTAACCCATTCCATTGGACACGATCACGCCGATGCCCAGGGCGATCGCCAGGATGACGAGCCCGAATGCAAAGGCGGCCACCACCTTCGCGAACGGGTGGGGCGTGTGATCGTCCACGTTCTGGTGGGCGCCGTAGGACAGGGCGCGGATGCCGAGGGAGAAGACGGCGGGAAGGCCTGCCCCGAGCACGAGGCCGGCGAGCAGGACGTGCCAGGCGCCTTCGAGTGCGAACCAGAGGTTGTTCATGCCTTGCTCCTGACGCGACGACGGGGCTTCACGATGGGCTCCTCGGGGAGCTGGCGCTGGGTGACGTCCTCGACCCAGTCGTCGTTGACGTTGCGGTGGTCCACCTTGTTGCGCTGCGAGCGCAGGAACATCCAGCCGGAGGCGGCCACGAGGATGATGAACACGACGATGGCGCCGAAGAGACCGCCCAATCCGTTGCCGATGAACCAGACGACGGCCCCCACGATGGCGGCCGACGGGAGCGTGATGGCCCACGCCATGAGCATGCGGGCTGCGATCGACCAGTTGACCTTGGCACCGCGCTTGCCGACGCCTGAACCGAGGATGGAGCCGGTCGCCACGTGCGTGGTCGAGAGGGCGAAGCCGAGGTGGCTGGAGGCCAGGATGACCGCCGCGGAGGAGGATTCGGCGGCCATGCCCTGCGGGGAACTGATCTCGACGAGGCCCTTGCCGAGGGTGCGGATGATGCGCCAGCCGCCAAGGTAGGTGCCCAGCGCGATGAAGAAGGCGCAGGCCAACTTGACCCAGAACGGCACGGCCTCGAGATCAGTGTGGATGCCGGTGGCGATCAGGGCGAGCGTGATCACACCCATCGTCTTCTGCGCGTCGTTGGTGCCGTGCGCCAGCGAGACGAGCGACGCGGAGCCGATCTGGCCCCAGCGGAAGCCCGACTCGCGGTACTTCTCCGCGACGCCCTTCGTGATGCGGAAAACGAGCCAGGTCCCCACCGTGGCGACGACGACGGCGATGACCGGCGACATGAGGCCGGGAAGGACGACCTTGCCGAGCACGCCGTCGAGCTTGGTGCCGTCGCCGACCCATTTGACGCCGTTGACGCCCAGGCCCGCCATGGTGGCGCCGATCAGGCCGCCGAACAGGGCATGCGAGGAACTGGACGGCAGCCCGAGGAGCCAGGTGAGGAGGTTCCACACGATGGCACCCACGAGGCCCGACAGGATGATCATCAGCAGGGACATGCCCCCGTCGCCGATGAGTTCGGGACGTGGTGCTCCGCTGGCGTCCTGGATGTTGACCACGGCGTTGGTGACGGTGAGGGCCACCTCCACGGACAGGAATGCCCCGATGAGGTTCAGGACTGCGGAGAGGGTGACAGCGGTCTTCGGCTTCAGTGCGTTGGTGGCGATGGATGTGGCCATCGCGTTGCCGGTGTCATGGAATCCGTTGGTGAAGTCGAAGGCCAGAGCGGTCACGACGACGAGCGCGAGAACTATGAGTTCGGGGGACACACCCCATAGTTTGCAGGGTCGGGCGCCGATCTCATAACCCGAGGCATCCTAAGGTGTTAACGGTGTCATTGACAGGTGTGTTCAGGTGAACAGTGAGCCAACGTCTGGTGACGCAATGCCGGAGATGGAAATGTCCCCACTGCCTCGTACCATGTTGGCCATGACCAGGCGACGCACCCAGACCTCGCTGCTCCAGGTGGGCAGCGTGCGTGCCGAGGTCACCTACAAACACGTCAAGAACCTGCGCCTGCGCGTCGTACCGCCCGACGGCGTGGTCAAGGTGTCGGTGCCCTTCGGCGTGCCGGAGGCGCAGGTCGAGGAGTTCGTGCGCAACCACGAGCAGTGGCTGGCGAAGGCACGCGAACAGGTGCGGCTCGCCAACCCACTGCGCGAACCACTGCACAACGGGGGGCGTGCGCGGCTCTGGGGGCGATGGCTGGAGGTGCGGGTCGAGGACGCAACACGTGCGGGCGCGAGGCTGGATGGTGACGTCGTCGTGGTTTCAGGGCCGGATGAGGCCGCGCACCGTCGGGGGCTGGAGAACCTCTACCGGAGGGAAATGCAGGCTGCGCTGCCTGCGCTGTTCAGCCGGTACGAGCCGCTCGTCGGGCGGCGCCACGAGCAGTTGAAGTTGCGCCGGATGACGAGCCGCTGGGGCACCTGCAACAACCGCACCGCCTCGATCACGCTCAACACGGCGTTGGCCGAGCACCCGCCGGAAGCGTTGGAGTACGTCGTGGTGCACGAGTTGGCCCATCTCATCGAACGTGGCCACGGCCAGCGCTTCCATGCGCTGATGGACAGGTTGCTGCCGCAATGGCGTCAGCGACGCAAGGCGCTGCGGGGCCAGCCATGAAGATCCTGTCCGAACCGGAGTGGCGCCTCCGTGCCGGGGAACACCGGGAACGCGTGGAGGCCGAACTGGCCGAGGTGGTCTGGCGCCGCGACCGCGGGCTGAAGCACCCCGTCGACGACTTCCTGTTCCACTATTACAACCTGCGGCCCAGCCACCTCGCCCGGTGGCATCCGGGCATCGGCGTCGGGCTCGAGGGCGGCCAAGGGTTCGCCGGAGGTCAGTTCCACACGACGACAGGTGGCCTGACCACCTTCGTCGGCGGAGCATTCCTGGCGAAGCGCGGCGGCACGGTTGCCACGGCCCACGAACTGCTCAGCGCGACGGCGGGCAGGCAGCCCCGGTTCGGGTGCTTCGGGATGCATGAGTGGGCCATGGTCTACCGTCTCGAGCCGGGAGAGACCCGCCATCCGTACCTGAAGCTGCGCTTCGCTCCCGAGGAGGTGGCCCGCATCGTGGAGCAGGTGGGGTGCCGTTGCTCCCACTTCGACGCCTTCCGCTTCTTCACGGGCCCGGCAAAGCCGCTCAACCTGCTGCAGCCCACCCGGGAGACCCAGCGCGAGCTTGACCAACCCGGCTGCCTGCACGTGAACATGGACCTCTACCGCTGGGCTGGGAAGCTCTCCCCGGCAGTGGCCTCCGAACTGCTGTTCGAGACCTATCTGCTCGCCCGCGACATCCGAGAGGTGGACATGCGGGCCTCCGCGTACGACCTGCTGGAGTGGGGTTACGAACCCATCAAGGTGGAGACCCCGGTGGGGCGGGCGGAGTACGTCGCCCACCAGCGGGAGTTCGCTCGGCGGGCGGAGCCGCTGCGTCGGCAGTTGCTGGAAGTGACCACCATGCTGAACTCATGTCAACCAAGCGGGGCGGTGGTGCGTATTCAAGGGTGAGACCCCAAGGAGGGCGCCATGTCCACCACCGCAGCGTGTCACACCACTCGCAACGCAGACCAGCCGTATCCTGCTCCTGACCGCACCGCCCTTCCCCCTGCGAGGTTCACTGTGTTCTCCGTGCCCCGGCTACGACGCGCCGGCGTCGTGCTCGCCGCCGTGCTCAGCCTCACTGCCGCCGCGTGCGCCCCAGAGGCATACGTTCCTGAAGCGGTGCCCGTGGCCAATCAGGGCGCCCATGACGAACCCATCGTCGACACGCCGGAACCCACCCCCGCTGCGGAACCCACGATCATGCCCATCGTGGTGGAGGAGCCCAGCGTCGAAGCGACCGTGGAACCCACCGTCGAGGTGACGGCCGAGCCCACGCCCGAGCCGTCCGTGGCCCAGCCCAGCGAGGAGAGCACTGCGGAGCCGGTGACGACCGAGACTCCGGAGGTCGTGCCCGCCGCCCCGGCCATCCTCGAAGCCGGCGACGACAACGAACAGGTGCGCGAGCTACAACACCGCCTCCTCCAGATCAATTGGTTCCACGGCAAGATCACCAGCACCTACGGTGACGCGACGCGCCTCGCCGTCGAAGGCTTCCAAGTTAAGCGCGGCCTGCCCGGCACCGGCGAGGTCGACCAGGCCACCTGGGATCGGCTGCTCGACATGACGCGCATGCCCACCCATGACGAGATGCACAACGTCATGTTGCCCGGCCCGGCGCTGCTCTTCGAGGGCAACGAGGGCGACGGCGTCAAGGACGTCCAGGCCCGCCTCAAGCAACTCAAGTGGTACTTCGAGAAGATCGACGGGGTCTTCGGCCCCAAGACGGTCGAGGCCGTCGAAGGCTTCCAGGCCAAGCGCGAGATCCCCGTGACCGGCGAAGTGGACCAGCGCACGCTGGACAGGTTGTACTCGATGAGCCGCAAGCCCACCACCGATGAACTCAACAACGTCACACCCAAGCCCAAGGGCGAGGAACCCCTCCGCCTGGACGACCGCTGCCTGCAGGGCCGCGTGGTGTGCGTGTCGAAGAGCCAGCGCAAGCTCGCCTGGGTCATCGACGGCAAGGTGCAGATGACCATGGACGTGCGCTTCGGCTCGGAACTGACGCCCACGCGTGAGGGCACCTTCTCCATCGGGTGGAAGTCCCGCAACCACGTCAGCAGCCTGTATGGCTCCGAGATGCCGTACTCGCTGTTCTTCAGCGGCGGTCAGGCCGTCCACTACTCCAGCGACTTCGCCGCGCGCGGCTACAACGGCTCCTCCAAGGGGTGCGTCAACGTGCGCGACAAGGCGGGCGCACAGACGCTCTTCGAGGCCACCCGCACCGGCGACAAGGTCGTGGTCTTCGTCGGCTAGTCTGTCTGACGGATCGATCCAATCGAAGGGAAGCTCGTGGAGCCCACTATTCTGCTAGCCATCGCCATGCAGGTGTTCAGCTCATTCCTGTTCGCCAGTGGCGCGATCATGCAGAGCCTGGGCGTCAAGAGCCAGTTCGACCCCAACGCCGTCGCCTCCTCCAACCGGCTCACCATCAAGGGCCTGCTGAAGCTCTTCACCGTCCCGAAGTGGGTCATCGGCCTCCTGCTGGTGTTCACCGGCGCGGCCATCCACCTCGCGGCCCTCACGTTCGCCCCAGTCTCCGTGGTGCAGCCAGTGGGCATCCTCGCGGTGCCCTGGTCGGTGATCCTGGCCTCGAAGATCCACAAGCACACCATCACAGCCAAGCTCTGGCGCGCCGTCGGCATCACCGTGCTGGGCGTGGTGGGCTTCACGGTCTTCTCCTCGCTGTTCGCGACGGGGGAGAAGTACGTGAGCTTCTCCGCGATGCTCTGGTCCTTCCTCGTGGTCTGCTTGATCTGCGTGGTGCTGTCGTTCTTCGCCACGCGGGCTGTCGCCTGGGCGAAGGCCATCCTGTGGTCGTCGGTGGGCGCCATCTTCTACGGCCTGGCCTCCGGCTTCATGAAGGCCTCCATGAACCTCATCCAGAAGCACGACCACAGCTTCGGCTCGTGGCAGTTCATCGCCACCGTCGTGATGATGCTGCTGTGCTACGGCTTGGGTGCGTGGATGATCCAGCAGGGTTACGCCTCCGGGCCCGCCGAGATCACCGTGGGCACCATGACCACTGTGGACCCATTCGTCGCGGTGGTGTTCGGCCTCGTGGTGCTGGGCGAGGGCATGGGCATGGGTGTGGGCCCGATGATCGGCATGGTCGTCACGGGCGCCATCGCGGTCTACGGCGTGGCCATGCTCTCCAAGGACCACCCCGACGCCATCGAGGAGCGTCGCCGGGCCGAGGCAGCCATCGCCAACGCGGACGCCTAGGAGCCCTTCACCGGCAGCGCGTTGAGCGCCACCCGGCCGGACGGCGTGGTCAGCACGATCGTGGAATCGGCGTTGGGCATGAGGAACGTCACGTTGCCCTCGTACGGGTTCTCCACGCTGGCGCCGAACGCCCGCATGTCCACCGGGTCATAGCTGAGACGGGTCTCGTTGGTGAAGGCGAACACCGCGAAGGCGTACTCCCCGTGCTCCACCTCCACCCGGATCCTGAGGTCTAGCCGGTCACCGTCCCACGAGTGGTCGAGAATCTCGAAGATCCCGTCACCGTTGCCCTCGAAGGGGATGAAGTTGCCAGTGCGCTCAGGGCTGGGCTCCATCGTGGCGGTGGCGGCAGGGGTGGCCGACTGATCCGGGCCCGAGCCACCGAAGAACTGCATGCCGATGACGATGGCCGCGATCAACGCCACCACGCCGAGCACCGCGAAGAGTGCCGCGTTGGAACGCTTGGGTGGCTCCAGTTCCTCGTAGGAGGGCGGTGGGGGAGCCTGGTGGCCGAACGGCTGCCGGGGGTCTCGCCCTTGGGCGTCCTGGAACTGCTGGGGCTGCCAGGACGGGTCCTGTGACGCCCACGGCGAGTTGGGGTTGCCATTCCCCCGCGGGGGCCACTGCGAGTTGCTCATGATGCCTCACAGCGTACTTGGCGCCCTTCAATCCTCGTCCCACTTCTGCGGCGGGATGCCCTTCTGGTGCACGTCGGCCAGCATGGCGCCGATCGGGTGGCGGGGATCGAGCGAGGCCATCTGCTCGATGCAGGCCGTGGCTTGCGCGCCGCGCCCGGCAAGCCAGGAGGCGACCCCCAGCAGTGCGACCACCGTCGGTTCCATGAGGTGCGGGGCCACTCTCCGCGCCGCCGCGAGGTTGCCCCAGAAGCACTCGGCGTTGGAGGTGTTGATCCTCGCGATGATCGCGCCGGCGTGGTCCTCGTCCTGGAGCAGGCAAGCCAGTGTCAACGCATCGCGCCCCGTCACGGCGGGCTCGGCCTCGGCCAGGCTGCGCAGGAGATCCAGCGACTCTTCCGGCGCCAACGATGTCAGCCGGTCCATCACGGCGGCGACATCCGTGGGATCCGGGGGTTCCCACTCCGTGACGGGGGCGATCGCCTCCTCGCGGGAGGCGCTGATGTTCACGCCCGAGTACACGGCCTGCGCCGTGATGGTGCTGCAGTCGGGATCGAATGGGAAGGGGCCCTCGCCGTCGATGAGCGACCAGTACCTGGTGCCGTCGGTGACGAGGGCCTCCGCGACCCGGGAACGGCCCACGATGTCCGCGGCCTCCGTGACGGAGATGCTGGCCAGTTCGGGATCCTGTGAGTAGCCGAGGATGAAGAAGTCACACTCGCCGATGTTGGCCGCGGCGTTCAGCACCTGGTCTGCCGCTTGGTCGAAGTGGGTCAGGAACCAGTCTGCATCGAGGCGGGCGGAGAAGTTCACCACGTTGCCCTTCATCGCGATGACGACGACCGACTCGGTGGGGTGGAAGGTGAAGAGGTAGGAGGGCAGTGCCAGGAGGTCTGCCCGCGAGTTGCTGCGGAGCACTGGGATGGCTGTCATGCCCCCACTGTTGGCAAAACGGGCACCGAATCACCACGGACTTGTCCGACTGTGGATAACTCGACGGCGGGCAGTGCCGTAGATTGCTGCCATGCGTTTCGTTGTGTGTGGAGAAGCACTCATTGACCTGATGCCCGAGGAACAGGTGTCCCCGGCCGAGAGCCGGTGGATCGCCCGGTCCGGGGGTGGGCCGTTCAACACGGCCACCGCGCTGGCGAAGCTGGGGCAGGACACCCACTTCCTCGGCCGCCTCAGCACCGATGCCTTCGGCCGGCAGCTGCGCAGCCACCTCGAGGCCGCCGATGTCCACCTCGACCTGGCCGTGAGCACCGACGAGGCCACCTCGGTTGCCGTCGTCTCGCTGGACGAGGACGGCAAGGCCAGCTACTTCTTCCACTTCGACCAGACCTCCAACTTCAACTGGCGCAAGGGTGAGTTCCCGACGTTGGAGGGGGACGACTGGCTCCACTTCGGCTCCATCGGCTCGGTGATCGGACCCGGCGCCAAGCGGATCCTGGAGTTCGTGCGCGCCACCGAGGCCATGATCAGCTTCGACATCAACGTGCGCCCCACCACGCTGCCGGACCGGGCCGAGTACTTCGGCCTCGTGTTGGACCTCATGACGGCCGTGGGCCGCAACCACGGCATCGTCAAGGCCAGCGACGAGGACATCGCCTGGCTCGTTGACGACGACACCGATCCGCTGGCCTACGCCGGCGCCTGGGCCGAGGAATTCGGTCTGGCCATGTTCGTCGTCACACTGGGACCCGACGGTGCCGCCGCGGTCAAGCCAGACGGCCGAGTGATCCGCGTGCCCGGACGCTCCGTGGGCGTCGTGGACACCGTCGGGGCCGGCGACACGTTCATGGCCGGCTTCCTCTCCGGGTACGCCTCGGACCCCGAGGACGTGGCCGGCGCCCTGGACCGCGGCACCGCGGCCGCAGCTATCGTCTGCACCCGCAAGGGCGCACAGCCTCCCACCGCCGCCGAGGTCGACGCGTTCATCGCGCACTGAGGGATATAGTGAGTCACCGCGCCGACTGGCGCGTCAACAGTTGTGCAATCAGGAGACAAGTCGTGAGCCAAGAGGCTGTGCAGTACGACAAGGTGCAGGCCCAGGAGAAGTGGCAGGCGTTCTGGGAGGAGGACGAGACCTTCCGGCCCGTGGACGACGGCAGCCGCGAGCGTCGCTACGTCCTCGACATGTTCCCGTACCCCTCCGGCGACCTCCACATGGGCCACGCCGAGGCCTACGCCATGGGCGACGTGGTGTCGCGCTACTGGCGCCTGCGCGGCTACGACGTCATGCATCCCATCGGCTGGGACTCCTTCGGGCTGCCCGCGGAGAATGCCGCCATCAAGGCCGACGCCCACCCCGCCACCTGGACCTACAACAACATCGAGACGCAGGTGCGCTCCTTCAAGCGCTATGGCCTGAGCCTCGACTGGTCGCGTCGCCTGCACACCTCCGATGAGGACTACTACCGCTGGACCCAGTGGCTGTTCAACCGGTTCTACGAGCGCGGCCTGGCCTACCGCAAGGATTCCTTCGTCAACTGGTGCCCGCAGGACCAGACGGTGCTGGCCAACGAGCAGGTCGTCGACGGCAAGTGCGAGCGCTGCAAGTCCGAGGTGACCAAGCGCAAGCTCAACCAGTGGTACTTCAAGATCACCGACTACGCCCAGGAACTGCTCGACGACATGTCGATGCTGGAGGATGGCTGGCCGGATCACGTGCTGGCGATGCAGCGCAACTGGATCGGCCGCAGCGAGGGCGCCCACGTCGACTTCACCGTCGAGGGCCGCGACGAGCCCATCACGGTGTTCACCACGCGCCCCGACACCCTCTACGGCGCCACGTTCATGGTGGTGGCGCCCGACGGCGAACTCGCCGCGGAACTGGTCACCGAGGAGCAGCGCGCCGAGTTCGAGGCGTACGTCGAAAAGGTCAAGCGAACCACCGAGATCGAGCGCCAGTCCACCGAGAACGAGAAGACCGGCGTGTGGCTGGGCGTCCACGCCACCAACCCCGTCAACGGCGAGCAGGTCCCGATCTGGGCCGCCGATTACGTGCTGGCCGACTACGGCACCGGCGCGATCATGGCCGTGCCCGCCCACGACCAGCGTGACCTCGACTTCGCCCGCAAGTTCGGCCTCCCCGTGCGCACCGTCCTCGACGTCGACGGCACCAACCCCGAGGAGACCGGCATCGCCACCGTCGGCGACGGCGCGTACCTCAACTCCGGCATTCTCGACGGCCTGACGGACAAGGCCTCCGGCGTCGCCCGGATCACCGAACAGCTCGAGGCCGACGGCAAGGGCACCGGCACTGTGCAGTTCCGCCTGCGCGACTGGCTGCTCTCGCGCCAGCGCTTCTGGGGCTGCCCCATCCCCGTGATCCACTGCGCCGAGTGCGGCGAGGTCCCCGTCCCCGATGACCAACTTCCCGTCCGTCTGCCGGACCTGCGTGGCTCCGCGTTGTCGCCCAAGGGCACCTCCCCGCTGGCCTCGGCCACCGAGTGGGTCAACACCGAGTGCCCCACCTGCGGGGGCCCCGCCCAGCGCGACACCGACACCATGGACACCTTCGTGGACTCGTCGTGGTACTTCTTCCGCTACTGCTCACCCGGCTACGACGGGGGGCCGTTCAACCCCGACGACGTCGCCAAGTGGATGCCAGTGGCCCAGTACGTGGGCGGCGTCGAGCACGCCATCCTCCACCTGCTCTACATGCGCTTCTTCTCGAAGGTGCTGCGGGACATGGGCATGGTCAACTTCGACGAGCCGATGCTGCGGCTGCTGAACCAGGGTCAGGTCATCAACGAGGGCAAGGCCATGAGCAAGTCCCTCGGCAACGGCGTCGACCTCGGCAAGCAGATCGACGAGTTCGGCGTCGACGCGGTGCGCCTCACGATGATCTTCGCCGGCCCGCCGGAGGACGACATCGACTGGGCAGAGGTCTCGCCCGGATCCAGCCTGAAGTTCCTGCAGCGCGCCTACCGCCTCGCCGCCGATGTCGCCTCCCAGCCCGGTGTGGACTTCGCAGCCGGTGACCCTGGCCTCCGCAAGGCCACCCACAAGGCGATCGCCGAGATCAGCCAACTGCTCGACGGCGGGCGCTTCAACGTGGCCGTGGCCCGGACCATGGAACTGGTCAACGCCACCCGCAAGACCATCGACTCCGGGGCCGGCGCCGCAGATCCCGCGGTGCGCGAGGCCGTGCAGTTCGTCGCCCAGTCCCTCAGCGTCGTGTCGCCCTACGTGGCCGAGGAGATGTGGGAGCTGCTGGGCCTGCCCCCGTCGATCGCCAACAGCACCTGGCCGACGGCCGACCCCTCGCTGATCGTGGACGACACGGTCACGATGGTCGTCCAGATCCAGGGCAAGGTGCGCGGCAAGCTCGAGGTGCCGGCTGACATCACGGAAGAGGACGCCCTGGCGGCGGCCCTCGCCGACGATGCCGTCCAGCGTTCGTTGGCCGGCCGGGAGATCATCAAGGTCATCGCGCGCCTGCCCAAGATGCTGAGCCTCGTTCCCGGCAAGTGACGGCGTCCTGACGGGGCAGGGCGGGCGGTCCTGGATCCAGGCTGAGCGTGGCGGGTCCGAGCTTGCGAGGACCGCGTCACGTCGAAGGGCGCCCGTAGCCTGCCTGTGGCATCAGGCCACTTATCCACAGCCCGGCCGTCTCGTGGTGATTCGCCCCCTGTTCTGACAACCATGGGGGTATGCAGCACACCGACGCGGAGGAGTACGCCCGCGCCCGGCTCGCCTACGTGAGCGCCGGCCGGCCCGCGCTCAGTGCGCCCCGGCGGGCATTGATCGTGGACGAGGCATCCCCGCCCACGCCTGATCCGCCGGCACAGGCGCGGCCCGAACCGACAGCCACCGCGCAACCTGCCCGGCCACGGCTGTCCCTCAAGCACCTTGCGGTGGTGGCGGTGCTGCTCCTGTGCGGCGTCGGCGTCGCCATGTCCGCCCTCAGCAGGAGCGCAGCCACCGAGGTGCCGGTTGCCCCAGGGGTGAGTGCAGCCCCGCCCGAGCCGTCGAGCCCGCCCCCTCCGGTGATGGTGCGGGTGCACGTCGCCGGGGCGGTCGCGGCACCCGGCGTCGTCAGCATCCCGGAGGACGCCATCGTCCAGGACGCCATCGCCGCTGCCGGAGGGTTGGCCGACGGCGCGGATCCCGCCCAGCTCAACCTGGCGGCTCCGGTGGGCGATGGCATGCAGATCCTGATCGGCACCGTCGAGGATCCCATCGGCGAGGTCGTGGGCGCCGAGCCATCGACCTCGGGCGGATCCACCGGTGGTCAGGTGAACCTCAACAAGGCCACGCAGTCAGAGCTTGAATCCCTGCCGGGCGTCGGCCCGGTGACGGCGCAGGCCATCATCGCGTGGCGTGACGAGAACGGCTCCTTCAGTTCCGTGGCGGAGTTGCAGGAGATCAGCGGCATCGGCCCCAAAACCTTCCAGAAGCTCCAACCCCTCGTCACGACATGAACCACGATTGGAGGCTCGTCCCGCTGGCCGTCGCCACCTGGGCTGCGGCCTGGATCGGGGTCTCTGGCTGGCAGCCCGGGCGTGAGGCGGTGATCGCCTGCTTCGTTGGCCTCTCGCTTCTGGGCATCGTGGCCCTCCGGGCGAGGCGCCACTGGACGGCGATGCTCATCGCCGTCTTCACGCTCACCTTGCTGATGTCCGGGCTGCAGAGTTGGCAGCGGCACCACTCCGCCGTGGCCGAACTCGCCGCGGAAAAGGCGATCGGCACCGTCCGCCTCAAGCTGCTGGCCGAACCCCAGCCGCGCGAGCGGGTGGTGGTGGGCCGGGCCCAACTCGAATCCGTGGAGGCGCGCCAGACCCTCGTGGCGGCACGGGTGCCCGTCGTCGTGCTGGCCAGCGGTGACATGGGGGAGGCACTGCTCGGCCTCACCGCGGGAGCCACCTACGAGGTGCGGGCCCGGCTCGGGCCACCAGAGCCGACGGAGTCCGCGGCCGCCGTACTGAGCCTGCGCGCCGTCAGTGCCCTCGTCCGGGAGCCGAACCTGGTGGATTCCGCCGTCAACGCTACGCGGCAGGGCCTCCGCGATGCGGTCGCCCACTCGCCGCCGCGCCAGGCCGCGCTCGTGCCCTCACTGGTGGTGGGGGACACCTCTGCGGTCGATCCCATCATGGAGGAGCAGTTCCGGGTGACGGCACTCACCCACCTCATGGCGGTCAGCGGTGCGAACCTCACCCTGATGCTCGGTGTGGTGCTGGCGGCCGTCCGCGGGATCGGCCTGCGGGGCTGGGGCGTGCGCATCGCCGCGGTCGGAGGGGTCGCGGCCTTCGTGCTGATCTGCGGCCAGGAGCCGTCCGTGTACCGCGCCGCCGCAATGGGCCTCGTGGCGCTGGCCGCGGTGGGCGTGGGGGTGGGGCGACGCACCATCCGCTCACTCAGCCTGGCCGTGCTGGTGCTCGTCTGGCTCGATCCATGGATGGCCAGGTCCGTGGGCTTCGCCCTCTCGGCCGCGGCCTGCGCCGGGATCGTCCTGCTGGGGCCCCACTTCGTCGCGGCTCTGTCGCAGTGGGCGCCACGCTGGGCCGCGGAAGCTCTGTCTGTTCCGTTGGCCGCACAACTGGCCACTCAGCCGATCATCACCTGGCTGAGTGACCAGGTCTCGGTGGTCGGGGTTGTCACCAACGTGCTGGCCGGCCCCTTCGTCGGGCCCACCACCGTGCTCGGGTTCGCCGCCGCGCTGCTGTGCCTCGTCCCGTGGCTGGCTGCGGGCCCGGGCTGGTTGGCCGGCTGGTGCGCCCAACCCATCCTGTGGCTCGCTGAACTCGGGGCCTCGCTGCCCACCGCCGCCTGGGCCTGGGAGGGCTCCACCGGCGGCATCCTCCTCGTGACGGTGGGTTCCGCCGCCCTGGCCGTCGTCCTGCTCTGGGCGCTGCGCCACTGGTGGGGCGGCGTCGGCTTCATCGCGGTCTTCCTGCTGGCGGCGGTGGTTCGCCCCGTAGCACTGGGCTGGCCGGGGGCGTGGCAGGCGACCTTCTGCGATGTGGGGCAGGGGGACGCCACGGTGCTCAACGCCGGAGCGGGAGCGGCCATCGTCGTGGATGCCGGTCCGAGCGCCGGGCTGACGATCGCATGCCTCGAGTCGCTGGGCGTCGAATCCGTCCCCCTGCTGATCCTCACGCACTACCACGCCGATCACGTGGGAGGCGCTGAGGATGTCATCACCCGCTACCGGCCGTCGCTCATCCTTGTCCGCGCCGGCCTTCAGCCGGGTTGGCTCACGGAGGCGGGCAGCGCCGTGGGGGCCGTGGTCCGGTCAGCCGTGCCGGGCGAGGTGCTGCAGGTCGGCGCGGCCACGTGGTGGACCGCCTCGGCCTGGGAGCCCGTCGGTGCGGCGATCCCAGAGGCCGAGGGCGAAGGCTCCCCGGAGAACGACGCCTCGGTCATCGGGGTCGGGAGTTCCGGCGCACTGCGGGTGTTGCTGGCCGGTGACGCGGAGCCCACTGGCCAAGGCGTCGCCCTCCGAGCGGCGGCTGAGCACGGCGTCGACCTGTCGGCGGAAGTGCTGAAGCTGCCCCATCATGGCTCATCGAGGCAGGAACCACGCTTCTTCGAGGCCAGCGGCGCCAGCCTGGCCGTGGCCAGCGCGGGGGAGGGCAACTCCTACGGACATCCCAGCGTGAGCGCCATTGACCTCGCGCGGTCCATGGGCATGGACATTGCGAGGACGGACACGCAGGGTGCCATCGCCGTGTCGCTGGCTGATGGGGTGCTCACGGTCCGCACCAATCGTTAGCGTCGGCGAAGCTAGGATCGGGCCCATGGCCAGAGCTGTCCACGAACGCGAGATCACCAGCCCCGTGTCCCTCACCCTGCCCGACGGGAGGCTCAACCCGGGGGCGGTCGGCTGGACCAGGACCAGGCAGATCACCACCGACGGGATCGGCCGCGGCCTCCGCGGGCTGGGCCGCAACAAGCGTTGGGAATACTGGGCCGTGACCACGCCCACGCACATCGTCGCGCTGGTCACCTCAGACATCGACTACGCGGCGGTCCACGGCATCTGGTGCCTGGCCCGGGCCACCGGCGAAGCCATCGCCCACGACGCCATCGGCGTGCTCGGGCGCAGCGTCACCATGCCCGGCACCCTTGGACAGGGGCCAGTCCGCGCCTCGACGAGGAAGGTGAAGATCGCGATCGACGAGGTCGAGGGCGGCACCCGGCTCCGGGCCCGTGGCCCACGGGTCTCCTTCGACGTGGTCGCCCACCGCCCCGA
>DURG01000074.1 GCA_012837465.1 Propionibacterium sp.
CAGCACCTCCGTGATCACACCGAAGAACGGCAGCGCGATCACGTACACCTCGGGATGACCGAAGTACCAGAACAGGTGCTGCCACAGGATGGGGCCGCCCGACGAGGGGTCGAACACCTTGGAACCCAGCGAACGGTCCATCTCGAGCACGAGCAGGCCGACGGCCAGCACGGGGAACGCGATGATCACCATGATGGCGGTGATCAGGATGTTCCAGCAGAAGATCGGCATCCGAAACATGGTCATGCCCGGCGTCCGCATCGTGATGATGGTGGTGATGAAGTTCACCGCACCGAGGATCGACGACAACCCCAGCAGGTACAGGCCCATCAACCAGAGGTCGTGCCCGATCCCGGGCGAGTGGATCGCGTTCGACAGCGGGGCGTAGGCGAACCAACCGAAGCTGGCCGCGCCCCCGGGCATCACGAAGCCCGTGCAGGCCATCAGCGCGCCGAACAGGTACAGCCAGTAGGTGTAGGCGTTGAGGCGCGGAAACGCCACGTCGGGCGCACCGAGTTGCAGCGGCACGATGGCGTTGGCGAAGCCGGCGAACAGCGGAGTGGCGAACATCAGCAGCATGATCGTGCCGTGCATGGTGAAGAACTGGTTGAACGTCTCGTAGTTCATGTAGTCCAGCCCCGGGCTCGCCAGTTCGGCGCGGATGCCGAGGGCCAGGATGCCGCCGAGCAGGAAGAAGCAGAAGACCGTGACGAAGTACATGTTCGCGATGACCTTGTGATCGGTCGTGGTGAGGTACTTCATGAACCTGCCACCGAGGCGGTGCGCCTCCACCGCCGGGCGGGCAGCCTGCGCGTCGGGGGTCGTCGTGGTGCGTTCGGTGATCGGGAGGCCACTCATCGCCGCTCCTCGGGATGTGCAGGCTGCGGGAACAGCCTGCGGTGCGCGTCACGGTACGCCCCGCCGCCGGCAAATGGAACCCCTTGTGAACATGGGTTTGCCCACAACGCATGAGGCCCGCCCCGAAGGGCGGGCCTCATGGCGGATCAGTTGATCAGTGCTTGTAGTCGCCTCGGTAGAACTCGAGGACCCAGCCGGAGCAGGCCCAGATGCCGATGCCGAGGAACAGGATCGTCACCCACGCCTGGTGCAGGGCGGGGCCGAGGAACAGGCCGGCGGTGACCACGGCGGCCCAGAAGGGCCAGATGGACTTCGGGGCGAAGAACCCGTAGTCGCCTGCACCGTCGACGACCTCGGCCTCTTCGCGGTCCTCGGGGCGAGGATCGAAGTTGCGGGCCTGGAGCGTCAGGAACCCGGCGATGAAGAAGCCCAGGAGGCCGGTGGCGCCGAGCACGAAGGTGCCGGCGATCTCCCCCGACATGAAGAAGTAGATCGGGGTGACGATCGCGAAGAAGACGAAGATGAACCAGAACGAATACTTCTCGGGCTTCACTTGGCGGTGCCTTCCAGCTCGGAGGGGGTGTCGTCGAGCAGTTCGCCCGGATCGTCAAGGTGGTGGGTGGCGTACTCGGGACGGGCGAGGTCCAGCGCGGGGCTGATGGAACG
The DNA here is from genome assembly GCA_012837465.1 of Propionibacterium sp. Classification (GTDB taxonomy): domain Bacteria; phylum Actinomycetota; class Actinomycetes; order Propionibacteriales; family Propionibacteriaceae; genus Arachnia. Next base: position 1,525 of record DURG01000074.1, read on the forward strand.
CACGCGCGGCAGCGAGTCGAAGTTGTGGCGCGGCGGCGGGCAGCTGGTGGCCCACTCGAGCGAGCGACCCCAACCCCACGGGTCATTGACGTTGACGGGCTCGGACTTGCGGGTGATCCACACGTTCCACATGAACGGGAGCATCGAGACGCCCAGCAGGAACGCACCGAACGTCGAGACCTGGTTGAGGAGCGTGAAGCCCTCCCAGGCGCCGTAGTCCGCGATGCGGCGCTGCATGCCGGCAACGCCCAGCCAGTGCTGCACGAGGAAGGTCACGTGGAAGCCGATGAACAGCGTCCAGAAGTGGATCTTGCCCCAGGTCTCGTTGAGCATGCGGCCGGTGAACTTGGGCCACCAGTAGTAGAAGCCCGCGAACATGGCGAACACGACGGTGCCGAACAGCACGTAGTGGAAGTGCGCCACGACGAAGTAGGTATCGGTCACGTGGAAGTCCAAGGCGGGGGCCGCCAGGATGATGCCGGTCAGGCCGCCGAAGAGGAAGGTGACCAGGAAGCCGATCGCGAACGTCATCGACGTGTTCAATGTCAATGATCCTCGCCAGATCGTGCCGATCCAGTTGAAGAACTTCACACCCGTCGGGACGGCGATCATGAAGGTCATGAAGGCGAAGAACGGCAGGTTGACGGCGCCGGTGGCGAACATGTGGTGGGCCCACACGGACACCGACAGGGCGCCGATGGCCAGGGTGGCGAACACGAGTCCGTAGTAGCCGAAGACGGGCTTGCGGCTGAAGGCGCTGAGCACCTCGGTGATCACGCCGAAGAACGGCAGCGCGATGATGTAGACCTCGGGGTGGCCGAAGAACCAGAACAGGTGCTGCCACAGGATGGGGCCGCCGGAGGACGGGTCGAACACGTGCGAGCCGAGCACCCGGTCCGCCTCGAGCACGAGGAGGCCGACGGCGAGCACGGGGAACGCGATGATGATCATCAGCGAGGTGACCATGATGTTCCAGCAGAAGATCGGCATGCGGAACATGGTCATGCCGGGGGCGCGCATCGTGATGATGGTGGTGATGAAGTTCACCGCACCGAGGATCGACGACAGGCCAAGCAGGTACAGGCCCATGATCCAGAGGTCGTGGCCGATGCCCGGCGAGTGGATCGAGTTCGACAGCGGGGCGTAGGCGAACCAGCCGAAGCTGGCGGCGCCGCCGGGCATCACGAAGCCGGTGCAGGCCATCACCGCGCCGAACACGTACAGCCAGAAGGCGTAGCCGTTCATGCGCGGGAAGGCCACGTCAGGGGCGCCCAGCTGCAGCGGCACGATCGCGTTCGCGAAGCCCGAGAACATGGGCGTGGCGAACATCAGCAGCATGATCGTGCCGTGCATGGTGAAGAACTGGTTGAACGTCTCGTAGTTCATGTAGTCCATGCCGGGGCTGGCGAGCTCCGCACGGATGCCCAGGGCAAGGATGCCGCCGAGCAGGAAGAAGATGAACGCCGTGACGAAGTACATGTTGCCGATGACCTTGTGATCGGTCGTCGTGAAGTACTTCATGATGTTCGAGCCGAGACGGTGCGTCTCGACTGCCGACGGCGCGGGCTGCGCCTCGGTGGTGGTGGTGCGATGGGTGACGGTCGCGCTACTCACTTCTGCTCCTCAGGGGCTGCGG
>DURG01000075.1 GCA_012837465.1 Propionibacterium sp.
CAGGTCGACCTCCGGCCAGATCGCGCGCAGCACCGTCAGCACCTCGTCCCAGGTGCCAAATGGCAAGACGACAGCGTTGGTGCGGCGGTTCTCGTCGCCGGTCGGGTCGCCGTAGCCGAGCACGGTGACCGTCATCTGGTAGAGCCCCGTCACGCGCTGCAGCAGGTCCTGCTTGATGGCGACGCCCTGGATGCGGCCCGGGCGCAGCCCCTGCGCCGTGGTGCTCAGCGCGCCGCGGGTCATGCGCAGCGCGCCGTCGCGTCGGGTCATGCGGAAGTTCCAGTTGCGGCCGGTCTGGTTCCAGATCCAGCCGCCGATGCCGATGATCGCGGCCAGGCTCGTCACCGGCGTGCGGGTCATGAACGCGATGCTGATCAGGATGCCCCCGCCGATCAGCGCGCTGAGCGTGCCCAGCGAGATGAACGTGCCGGTCAGCAGGTTGCGGGCCGGCACCTCCACCACCAACTCGTCTGCGGGGTGCGCCGCGGTGGGGGGAAGGGAGCCGACGGGGAGGTCGCCCTCGACGGGCACGCCGTCGCCGGCGTGGGGCGGGGGGAAGCTGAGGGGTGCCTGGGCGCGCTGCATCCGCTCGACGAGGTGCTCGCGCAGCGATTCCGCCCGCGCCCGCGAGAGGAATGCGATGTCCAGGCCGCCGGCGCCGCCCACGTCGATGTGCACCTTCGCCAGCCCCATGAGGCGGGCGATGAGCGGCTGCGAGACGTCGACGGACTGCACCTTGGTGTAGTCCACGCGGGAGGAGGACTGGGAGAGGAACTTGCGCTCGATGCGGAACTCCTCGTCGTCGGCGACGAACGTGGTGGTGCGCCACGTGAAGATGCCGGAGATCCCCGCCACCAGGGCCACGGCGAGCAGGCCGAGCCCGATGAACAGGAACCCGCCGCTGAACCCCGGGCCGCCCTCGAGGATCTCCCGGGTGACGAAGTAGCCGCCGGCCACCAGCGCGATGCCCGAGCGGGCCAGGCCGGTTAGCGGGTGCGGCCGCTCGACGACCTTGGGCGGGGTGTCCCTCGATACGTCCCGCGGGGTCAGGTGGTCTGGGGTGGGGTTGGTGTCCCGCGGGCCACTCGGGACCCGGTTTGGGTGGTCCTGCGGGGTCAGGTGGTCTGGGGTGGGGTTGGTGTCCCGCGGCGACCCGTCGGCGGCGCGGCTGGGAGACACCTGGTCGGGTTGCTCAGGCGCCGCAAACTCGGGTCCCGAGTGCCCCGGGGGCGGCGGTGCCTGATCCGAGCGGGCCGGTCCCCCGGGGTGTATCGAGGGACGCTCTTCCGAAACCCTCTCCGCTGGATCTGGCGGGGGCATCGGGGGCAGGAAATCCGGGCCTTGGCTCATCAGATGCCGGCCTGCTGCTGCTCCCCGCGGGCGATCAGCCGGTCGCGCAGTGCAGCCGCGTCATCTGCCGGCAGCCCCGGGATGGCGACCGTGCCGGTGGTCGACGACGTGATCATCTGCACTGTCGCCAGGCCGAACAGGCGGTCCAGCGGGCCGGACTGCACCTGTACCAACTGCATTCGGCCGTAGGGCACGCACTGGAGGTTGCGCATCCAGAGGCCGTGGGTGAGGTAGACGTCCTCGTCACGCTCGGCGTAACCCCACCGTCGGAACACGCGCGGCGCGCGGATCAGCCGCCACGCCAGCACCACGACCACCAGCGCCACGAACGCCCACCGGGCCCATTCAGGGGCCCACAGGAACACGGGCACGGCGGGGAACGCGAAGAAGAACAGCCACCCGAGCGGGATCAGGATCAGCTTCTGGGTGAGGTACTTCGGCGACAGCCTCTGCCACGGGGTGCCGGGCGGGTCGAACAGGTCGTCCATCAACGGTTGAACCTCTGATACTTGCGAGCGCGGGCGGTTTCAGGGCCAAGCACGTTCACCTCGCCCATCACGAAGGTACCCACCACCCGCAAGCGCACACCGTCGGGGTGTGGCACTGTGCCGTCGACCTTCGTCTCACCCAGCACCATCGTCAGGCGTGACGTGTCGACGTCGATGCCCTCAGGCACGCGGATGCTGATCTCGCCCATGAGCCCGCCGACGTTGAGCGTTGTCTCCCGGCTCTCGAAGGCGGCGCCCACCAGGTCGAGCTTGACCTCGCCCAGCCAGGCGTTGAGGGTCACGTTCGACGCGATGGTGTGCAGTTGGCCCGGCTTCAGGGTCGACATGATGGCGTTGCCGCCGGTGAACGCGTCGATGCCGGCGACGGCCGGCGGGGCGGCTGCGAACTGCTGCACCACAGGCACGGGCCCCGGCTCCATGGGCTGGGGCGACGGTGCTGAGTACGGCTGGACGACGGGCCGGGGCTGCGGCGCCACCAGGTCGGTCGTCAGGGGGGTGAGTTCGCCGAAGGTCTTGGCGTCGTAGGCCTTCGCGATGCGGTCGGCGTGCTCGTCGAAAGTCAGCCGCCCGTCTGCGTAGGCGTTGTTCAGCAATTGCGCCACCAGTTCGCGGTCCTGATCCGCGCAGCGCAGTTCCTGCAGGCGGTTGTGCTCGCTCGACATGGGTCCACTCTAGGCTGCGCCACGGCCAGAGGCTCGCTCGGCTCTCCCGTCCGGGGTCGGCTCAGGGCAGTCCCTGAGCCTGGATCCACCGATGGGCGCCGCGGTAGGGGCCGATCGGTGGATCCAGGCTGGGGGCGTGCGGCCTCTGCTTCAGGCTGGCCGGGAGGAGCCGTCGGCGCGGGGGTACTCCTGACCGGCGGAATACTGCTCGATGATCGACGGCGTGAGCGCCCCCTCGGCGACGACCTCGGCGAGCATCCGTCCAGAGGGCTTCACCGTGCGCGTCTGGGTCTCGTAGTCGTTGTGCACGATCCCGAACCGCTGCACCTCGCCCTCGCCCCACTCCCAGTTGTCCACGAAGCACCAGTGGTAGTAGCGCTCGATGGGCAGACCGGAGTCGAGGATCGCGTCCAGGTGCTCGGCCAGGAACCGCGGCCGGAAGCGTTCCAACTCGGTTGCCGACCCGTTGTCGGCGCACCCGTTCTCCGTGATCCACACCGGCACCCCGAGCCGCTCGTGCAGCGAGCGTGCGCAGGTGACGAGGCCCTGCGGCCAGATCTCCCAGCCGAGGTCGTTGACGGGCACGCCGGGGAACACCCCGTCGGACGGCCCGGTCACCGCAGTGCGGGAATAGTAGTTGAGCCCGATCACGTCGGCGTAGCGGCCCTCCGGCAGCGGCGAGCGCCCCAACAGCGACGTGAAGCGGCCCAGGCCGAACGCGTCGGTCACGACGTCGTTGAATGCCCACTGGTTGAGCCGCGTGAACGCCCGGTGGAGCGGGTTGCGCGGGTTCATCGGCGCGAAGTCGCGCAGGTGGTGCGCGATGGTGACCGTCGCGTCGGGCTGCACGGCGTGGATGAGGGTGTAGGCGCGCACGTGGGCGATCGCCATGTGCCGCAGCACCCGCACCAGCGAGCCCGGCGACACGTCGGCCGGCGGGGCCTCGCGGAACAGATGGGCCTGGGTGGCGTAGACGTTGGGCTCGTTGAGCGTCACCCACTCGTCGACGAGGTCCTTGAGCGCGCCGACGGCGACCCGGGCGTAGCGCAGGAACGCGTCGACCGACCCCGGGTTGGTCCACTGACCCCTGTGCTGCAGCCACAGCGGGTTGCTGAAGTGGTGGAGGGTGACCAGCGGCTTGATGCCCTTGTCGACGAGGTCGCCGAGTTCTTCCCGGTAGCGGTCCAGGGCGGCGTGGTCGAACTTGCCGGGCGACGGTTCAATGCGCGACCACTCGAGCCCCACTCGGGCGATCGGGAAGCCCAACTCCGCCATCAGTTCGTTGTCCTCGCGCCACCGGTTCCAGTGGTCGTTGGCGCGCTCGGGGCTCGAACCGTCGGCCACGTTGCCGGGCGTCTGCGCCCACTCCCACCACTGGTTGTTGCGGTCTCCGCCCTCGATCTGGGTCGCCGCGGAGGCGGTGCCGATGAGGAGTCCGTTCAGGGGGCGGGTGCTGTCAGGTGCCTGGGCCATGCCTCGATCCTTTCAGGACAGCGCGGGTTTTGGCGCGGGAACGGGCCACGGCAGGCGCGCTGCGCCGTAGGGTGGAGCACATGGCTAAGCGCATCGGCATTCTGACGGCAGGCGGCGACTCCCCCGGGCTCAACGCGGCGATCCGCGGGTTCGGCAAGGCTGCGATCGGGCAGCACGGCATGGAGTTGCTCGGCTTCCGCTCGGGCCTCAAGGGCCTCGTCGAGGACAACCACATCAAGCTGGATTCCGACGCGCTCTCCGGCATCCTCACCATCGGCGGCACCATCCTCGGCACGTCGCGCGACAAGCCCCACAAGATGGTCATCGACGGCGAGGTCCGCGACATGGTGCCCACCATCGTGGAGAACTACGAGAAGAACAAGCTCGACGGCATCGTCGCGATCGGTGGCGGCGGCACGGCCAAGAACGCCAAGCGCCTCTCCGACGCCGGGCTCAACGTGATCCACCTGCCCAAGACGATCGACAACGACATCGCCCACACCGACACCAGCTTCGGCTTCTCGACGGCGCTCGGCATCGCGACCGAGGCCGTGGACCGCCTGCACTCGACGGCGCACTCCCACCACCGCGTCATCGTCGTGGAGATCATGGGCCACAAGGCCGGCTGGCTGGCGCTCGGTGCGGGCATCGCCGGCGGCGCCGACGTCGTGCTCATCCCCGAGCTTCCCTACTCGATCGAGTCCGTCGCCGAATCCGTGAACAAGCGCGCCCGCTCCGGCCGCAACTTCTCCGTCATCGCGCTCGCCGAGGGTGCCCGCGACATCGAGGACGCAGCTGATCTCGAGGCCGCCGAGGCGCTGCGCAAGCACGCCTCGACCCCCGAGGCGAAGGCAGCGGCCACCAAGCACCGCGACGCCGTCGAGGCCGCGCACCGCGACAACGCCTTCAAGGTGGCGGAGCAGTTGGAGGAGGCCACGGGGCTGGAGTCGCGGGTGACCATCCTCGGCTACGTGCAGCGCGGCGGCACCCCCGACGCGAACGACCGCCTGCTCGGCACGCTGCTCGGCTCCGCCGGCGCGGACCTGGTGGCGAAGGGCAAGTACGGGGTCACGGTCGCCTCGCAGGGCGGCGCCGCGGTGCCCGTCCCGCTCGCGGACGTGGCCGGCAACCTCAAGACGGTGCCCGTGGACCACGAATGGGTGCGTGCCGCCCGCGGGGTCGGAACCGGTTTGGGCGACTGAGTGGCGACCCGCTCCGGCAAGCCCCGGCGGCCACGCTGGGTGATCATCCTGTGCCTGGTGCTTGCGGTGGTCTTCATCGTGGTGCTCTCGGCCTACCTGTACATCCGCCCGCTGCTGCGCACCGGCACGGGTTACGCGGCCCACAACCTGTGCGCGGTCACTGAGATCGCCGGGCGCACCGACGCCACCGAAGACCTGCCGACCAACCCGCTCGTCCCGTTCCTGGCGCAGTACAAGAACGGTGGCTACTCGTACGTCAACGTGCTGGGGCTGCTCGCCGGGCAGACCGCCTACTACACCGAGGGGCTCGGCTGCACCATCTCACCCCGGCGCCCGGATTTCGACCCGCCCGAGCAGGTCGGCAAGGGCCAGTTGCTCCGCGAGGAACCGCAGTTGGATCCCGCGCTGGATGACGCCATCGGCCGCGCGTTCGGCGACCACCTGCCCGACGACGAGGCCAAGGCCCTGGGCACCCGCGGCATCGTCGTGGTCAAGGACGGCATGATCGTCGGCGAGCGCTACGCGGACGGCTTCACGTCGAGCACCCCACAGCTGGGCTGGTCGATGACGAAGTCGGTGGCCAACCTGCTCACCGGCCGCGCCGTCCAGCAGGGCGTGATCTCCATCGACGATTCCGCGCTGCGCCCCGAGTGGACGGACTCGCGCCGCGACATCACCGTCGACCACCTCATGCGCATGACCAGCGGCATCGAGTGGGACGAGGAGTACGACCTCGGCACGCCCATCACCACGATGCTGTTCGACGCCGACAACATGGCTGACTACGTGGCGGGGCTGCCCATCGGGCAGGATCCCGGCAACTACCAGCAGTACTCCTCGGGCAGCACCAACCTGCTGTGCTCGGTGCTGAACGAGCGCCTCGAATCCGGCCCCCACATGCCGCGCGAGCAACTGTTCGCACCGCTGGGCCTGGCCTCCGCGGTGCTCGAGCCGGATGCGTCGGGCACGCCCGTGTGCAGTTCCTACCTCTGGGCGACCCCGCGCGACTGGGCCCGGATCGGCCAGTTCGTGCTCGACGACGGCGTCGTCGGCGGGGAACGCCTGCTGCCGGAGGGCTGGGTGGAGGAGTCGACGACCGTCAAGCAGATCCCCGCCGAAGACCCCGGTGAGTACGACGACGAGGGCGCCGGCTACGCGGCTTCGTGGTGGACGAACCTGCGCGGCGACGGCGAACTGGCGCACGAGTCGCTTCCGCGGGACGCGTTCTGGGCCCAGGGCCACGACGGCCAGCGGATGTACGTGCTGCCGAGCGAGAACGTGGTGGTGGTGCGGATGGGGTTCACCCCCGTGTCGCGCGACCTCGAGCTCATCCAGCTCCTCGAGGCCGTCACCGCTGGTCCCTGAGCGTGTTGCGTCCGAGCTTGCGAGGACCGTGACACGTCGAAGGGCCGCCGCAGCCGGTCTTTGGCCTGGTCCCTGAGCGTGAGCGCCAGCGAACGACGAAGGGCGCTGTCCTGAGCCCCGCACTGAGATGATGCTCGTTGAGGTGCCGGCGCGGCGGGGTCTCCCCCCGCGTCAGGGGCGGGTGGCCTGGGCGAGCAACTCGATGATGTGCACGTACGTCTGGCCCGTCGCGCGGCTCATCGCCAACTCGCACGTGCGGTTGAGCGACGCATAGGCCGCGAACTGGCGGCCGCTCAGCTCCTCCGCCATCTCCGCCGTCGCCGACTCCGTCAGCTCGGGGTGCAACAAACCGCGGTCTCCCGCCCAGCCGCAGCAGGCCCAGGAGTCCGGCACCACCACGTCGTCGGCGATGGCCCGGGCAATGGTCAGCAGGTGGTCGTTGATACCCATGCGGGTGGACGCGCAGGTGGGGTGGAGCGCGAGGGAGGGGAGGCGCTTGGTCACGGTGAGGTTCGGCAGCAGTTTTTCGGCGGCGAACTGGACGAGGTCGACGACGGGGTTGTCGCGCCCGGCGAGCAGCTCGCCCAACGCCTGGGTGCAGCTGGCGGCATCCGTCACGATCGTCGGCTGCGGGAAGCCTCGCACGGTGACCTTCGGCAGCACCTTGGCGCGCATGATCTCGTAGCCCTCGGTGAGCCCCTTCGCCTTCCACGGCGCGCCGCAGCACAAGCCCGCCGCGTCGAGCAGCGACACCGACACCCCGGCCCGGTTCGCCACCTCCCGGAACGCCTGGAACGAGCCTTGGCCCGAGGGCCCGAACACGGTCTGCAGGCAGCTCGGGAAGTAGACCGCGGCCCCGCTCATCTTGCCCCGGTCCCGGCGGCGGGGCCGGCGCTTCAGGCCCGAGCCGCGCGGCAGCCGCTCGTCGTAGCCGGGCACGGCCTCATCGCCGATCCTGCGGCGCCCGATCGTGGTGATGCGCTTGGCCAACGGCGCCGACGACTTCGCCATCGTGAGCGCCGCGGCACCCATCTGCGTGGCGAACTCCCAGTTCTTGGCGGCCTGCGTCCACGCCTTGGCCTCGACGCCCTGCGCCAGGTCCTGTCGCTGGCGGCGCACCAGGTCACCCACGTTGATGCCGAGGGGGCAGGCCACCGCGCACATGCCGTCGACGGCGCAGGTCTCGATCGCGGAGTAGAGGTACTCGTCGCTGACGGCCTCGAGCAGTTTGTGGTCTGACTGGCGGGCGGCGAGTTCGCGGCGCAGCACGATGCGCTGGCGCGGGGTGACGGTGAGGTCCCGCGACGGGCAGCCGGCCTCGCAGAAGCCGCACTCGATGCAGGCGTCCACCTCCGTCTCGATGGTGGGCATCAGCTTGAGGTTGCGCAGGTGCTGGTCCGGGTCGTCGGAGATGACCACGCCGGGGTTGAGGATCCCGGACGGGTCGAAGAGGTGCTTGATCTCACGCATCACCTCGTAGAGTTCGTCGCCGTACTGGGCGCGCACGAAGGGGGCCATGGCGCGGCCGGTGCCGTGCTCGGCCTTCAGGATGCCGCCGCGCTTGAGGACCTCGCGGGCGAGGTCGCGGCTGAACTTGCGGTAGCGCAGCAGGCCGCTGGCCTCGTCGAAGCGTTCGCTGAGCAGGAAGTGGATGTTGCCGTCGCGGGCGTGGGCGAACAGCGGCACGTTGTCGATGCCGTAGCCGTGCTTGTCGAACAGCACGTCGAGGGCCTTGCACATCTCGGCGAACTGGTCCAGCGGCATGCTCAGGTCCTCGAGCAGCGTGGTGGTGCCCGACGGGCGCGCGCCGGCGACCAGGGCGTAGAGGCTGCGGCGCAGTTCGATGAGGGCGTTCTTCTCGGCTGCGTCGGTTGTCAGTTCCACCACGTCGACGACCTCGAGCTCGCTCAACGCCAGTTCGGCGTCCACCAGCCTTTCCTCGAGGGCCTCGGCGCTGCTGTCGTGCAGTTCGATCAGCAGCGCGGCCTGTGTGGTGAGGTTCGCCTCGCGGATGATCCGGGGGGCGGTGGGCAGGTTGCGCACGACGCGCAGCGCGGCCTCATCCATCAGCTCGATGGCCTCGAACCCGTGCGCGACCAGGCCGGGCGCGGCCTCGGCGGCGGCATGCAGGTCGGTGAACAGGGCCAGGGCCGCCGCGGAGTACTGGAGGCGTGGCACGGTGTGGAACGTGGCCTCGGCGACGAAGCCCAGCGTGCCCTCGGAGCCGATGAGCAGGTGGGGGATGATGTCGACCGGGCGGTGGAACTCCAGCAGCGCGTTGATGCCGTAGCCCATGGTGTTCTTGATACTGAACAGCCGGTTGATGTCGGCGATCGCGGTGGGGTTGGTGCGCAGCCGGTTGCGCAGCATGTGGAGCCCGCCCACGAGCGGGGTCTCCTCGACGCGCAGCGTGATGTCCGAGGTGGGGTCCGCGGTGTCGATGATCCGGCCACTGGGCAGCACGAAGACCATGGAATCGATGGTGTGGTAGGCCGTCTGCTCGTTGCCGGCGAGCATGCCGCTGGAGTTGTTGGCGATGATGCCGCCGATGGTGCAGGCCACCTCGGAGGTGGGGTCCGGCCCGAGCCGGCGTCCGTAGGGAGCGAGGCGGGCGTTGACCGCGCCCAGCGTGGCGCCCGCGCCGGCGCG
>DURG01000076.1 GCA_012837465.1 Propionibacterium sp.
AGGGACAGCACCGGCATGTCCAGCGAGCCGCTGACGTCGCCCGCCGGATACGAGGCGTACAGCAGGAGGCCCGCGACGGGGGAGTCGGGGTCTTCGTCGGAATCGGCCTGCATGGCCGTGACGGTGCCGCCCAGCGAATGCCCGCCAACCACCCAGCGGTTCACGTCAGGCGCGGCCGAGCGTGCGTCGTCGAGCGCGCCCAAGCTGAGGAACGCGATCCCCAGCGGCTGCTTCTCTATGACGACGACGTGGCCGGCCTCCGCCTGCGGGCGCAGCACGGCGGCGTAGGCCCGTGCCTCGACGCGCGCGCCCGGCTGGAAGAACAGCCCTGAGCCGTGGGCCTCTCCGACGGGGGTCATCACGATCAGGGACGAGGTTTCCGCCACGGTCACCGCGCCGTCGGATGCCATGGCGGTGAGCGCCGGTTCCGCGGCGGTGAAGGGTCGCAGCCACGCGAGGGTGATGATCCACCCAGCCGCCAGCGTGAGAAGGGCCGCCCAGCCTGCCAACCTCCAGCCGGTGCGCCGGCGGTCCCGCGCGATGGAGCGCCACAACCCCACTGCCGAACCGACCAGCGTGACCACCAGCAGGACGAGATACAGCGGATGGCCGTGCACGACGGCGCCCCACGCGGTGACCAGGATCCAGCCGACGACGAGGATCCCGGCGGCGGACACCAGTCGTCCCAGCCATCTGGTCACGCTGCCGGCTCGCTGCTCGCGCTGACTGTGCTCCATGGACACTCCTCAGGTTCGCGCCAGAGTACTAGCCGGACCGCCTCGACAGGATCGGCCGCATGTCAGTCACTGCCTCCGAATGTTCCGCGCGCGTCGTTCGTGGGGCGTGACGATTGCGGTGTGTGATCTGGTTGGGGATGGCCCGCCTCTCCTGCTGCTGCACGGGCTCACGGGGAGTTCACGGGAGCTGCGTTCCCCGAGTGGATCGCGGTGCTGCGTTCCTGATTGCTCGACGGCGGGGTGAGGTAGCACTTGTGCTACCCTCCTGTCATGATCCATGTTGGGATTCGTGAACTGAGGCAGGACGCCTCTGGTCTGGTCCGCCGCGTCGAGGCCGGTGAAGAGATCACGATCACCGTCTCTGGCCGGCCCAGCGCTCGACTCGTTCCGCCCCGGCCCACTCAGTGGAGAACGTGGTCTGACGTTGCCGACCTGTTCCTCGGGACTGCTGATCCAGATTGGGCTGACGATCGTGAACTCCTGGACGGTTCCGTGCGTGACCCGTGGGCAACAGCGTGAGGAACGAGCCCGACGAAGGGGCACGTGGCCTCTTGGATACGAGCGTCGTGATCGCCGCGGACGTCTCGCCGCTGCCCGGTGAGCTTGCCATCAGTGCCGCCACGTTGGCTGAGCTGCACTTCGGAGTTCTGGTCGCAAGAACGCCCGATGTGCGGGCGGAGCGACTGCGACGGCTCAGCGTCCTGCAGCGACACTTCGACGCGTTGCCCCTCGACGAGCGGGTGGCCGCCAGCTACGGCCGGCTCGCTGCCGCCGTCGTCGACTCGGGTCGTCAACCGCGGAAAAGAGTGATGGATCTCCTGATCGCCGCTACGGCCCACGCCCACGACGCGGTGCTCTACACGCGCAACCCTGACGACTTCATCGGGCTGGACCATCTCGTCGAGATCCGGAGCGTCTAGCGACCATGTTCCGACCTGTTGCACTCTTCGACTTCGACGGCACCCTGGCCGACACCATCCCCCTCATCGTGGATTCCTTCCACCACACGTTCGAGGCGTCGGGCATCCCCGCCTTCGACGAGGTGGTGATCCGATCGTGGATCGGGCGGCCGCTGATGTCGGTGTTCGCGGAGTACTTCCCCGGGCGCGAGGATGAACTGATCGCCACCTATCGCACCTGGAACCTGGCCCAGCACGACGCCCTCATCCGGCGCAGCGAAGGGATCGCCGAGCTGCTACAGGCCCTCGCCGAGCGGGGAATCGTCCTCGGCGTGGTGTCGTCGAAGAAGGCCGACACCGTCCGCCAGGGTCTGAGAGTGGTCGGTTTGGAGGGCCTGATCGACGTCGTGGCGGGCATGGATGAGACGGAGCGACACAAGCCGGAGCCCGATCCGTTGTTGTTCGCCGCCGCCCAACTCGGCGTCGATCCCGCCCACTGCGTCTACGTGGGCGACGCAGGTGTTGACGTCCTCGCAGCACGAGCGGCCGGGATGGCGGCCGTCGCCGTCACGTGGGGTGCTGGCACGCGTGGGGAGTTGGAGTCGCTCGGCCCTGCCGCCGTCGTTGATTCCGTCGCAGGGCTGAGCGACACCCTCCTCCAGGTGCCCGAACGGTCGTAGCCGTCGACCTGTCGGTTCAGCCGAGCGTGGCCACCGTGACGGCAGCCTCGGCGACGACCGGCATCGATTCGTCGGCCGGCTGATCGCCGACGGCACGCTGGCGCAGCATCTCGGTGCTGTCGATGCCGCGTGCTTCGAGGAACTCACTCAGGGCGATGAGTTCCTCGGGCGCCAACGGCCCGCCGGGAGCGTCGCTCAGCATGTCCGGCGAGTCATCGCTGACGCTGAACGTGACGAACGCCTCCTCGCGTTTCGGGAGCGTACCCGTTTCGATTCGCAATCCGGGCACGGCCAACGACGGCGACGCGTCCTCCAAGGTGAGGGACACCAGTTGGTCGACCACGGCGAACGAGCCGTTGACCGGCCGTAACCCGGTCCATCCCATGCCGACCGGGCGGATGCCGGTGGCTTGAAGTGCTTCGGTCAGCTGGTCGAGGTGTCCCTCGATCTGATCAGCCGCCTCCTCGAGGGCCGACAGGTCGTCGGCATCCAGATGGAGGCGCTGCACCACGGCCACCCAGTGCTCCTCCTCGGCGGTGCGGAACTGAATCCTGTCCGCGGACGCCTTCCCAGCCTCGGTGCCTCCGTTGTCGAGAAGCCCTCGGTCGAGGGCCATGGCCCTGTCCTCAAGGTCGCGTCGGCGCGCCATCTCGGCCGCGTGATGCTGCAGGAGTTCGGCCAACCGGTCAGGCTCATCCAGCGCCGTCTTGACGTCCTCCACGCTCAGACCTGCCGTCCGCAGGATGCGGATGGTGGTGGCGGTGCGCAGCTGCGCCGCGCTGTAGCGACGGTAACCCGAATGGGGGTCGACGTCGGCCGGCGCGAGCAGCCCCCGCTCGTCGTAGAACCGCAGCGCCTTGACGCTGAGCCCCGTGCTCAGTGCGAATTCTCCGATGGTCATCATGGTGTCCTCCTCGGGTCAATTGCTGGCGCGGTTGCCAGCATTATCCAGCGTGAGCGCTCCCCTTGGAGGAGGGTCAAGCGGGTGGATACGCGTGATCAGCGATGCGCTTAGCAGCCCACGCTTCCCTGGACCTTTTGGGAATAGTTGAGCCATCAACTAGGTTGGGGTGATCATGAGAGCTTTCGGATTCCTCAGCTTCGGGCACTACGGGCACGGCCGTGGTCCAGGCGACCCCAGCGCCCGCGACATGCTTCACGAAGCCATCGAATTGTCCGTCGGGGCCGACGAGATCGGCGTCAACGGCGCCTATTTCCGCGTGCACCACTTCGCCCGGCAGGCCGCGGCGCCCATGCCGCTGCTGTCGGCCATCGCCGCACGCACCCGCCACATCGAGGTGGGCACCGGCGTGATCGATCTTCGCTACGAGAACCCCCTCTACCTGGCGGAGGAGGCAGCGGCGCTCGACCTCATTTCCGACGGCAGGGTGGCGCTCGGCGTCAGCCGTGGATCGCCGGAGCCGGCACTTCGCGGCTGGGAGGCCTTCGGCTACGCGGGCTCCACGGACCCCCGTGGCGCCGATCTCGCGCGCCCGAAGTTCGAGCAGTTCATGGCCGCCATCCGTGGCGAGGGGATGGCCGACGCCGACCCGGCGCAGTTCGGCCGCACCGGCAAGCTCGCCATCGAGCCGCATTCACCCGGGCTCGACCGCCGCATCTGGTGGGGCGCCGGCACCCGCGAGACCGCGGAGTGGGCGGCCACCCAGGGCGTCAACCTCATGAGCTCGACCCTGCTCACCGAGGCGACGGGGGACGCTTTCGCGGATCTCCAGGCCGAGCAGATCGAGCGCTACCGCGCCGCCTGGCGAGCCGCCGGCCACGAGCACACGCCCCGCGTGTCGGTCAGCCGCAGCATCTTCCCGCTCATCAACGACGTGGACCGCAGCTACTTCGGCCTCCGCGGCCAGCAGGGTCGCGACCAGGTGGGCGTCATCGACGGCTTCACCTCCACGTTCGGCAAGACCTACGCCGCCGAGCCCGACGAACTGATCGAGCAACTCAAGGGCGACGCCGCGGTGCAGGCCGCCGACACCGTCATGCTGACCATTCCGACGCAGCTCGGCGTGGACTACAACCTCCACGTCCTCAACGCCTTCGCGGAGCACGTCGCGCCGGCTCTGGGATGGCGACCCAACACCGATGGCCCCGTCGAGGGGTACCCGATCGGTCACCAGGCCTGAGCCCGCTCTACGGCTTCGGGATGCCCACCACGTTGGCGAACAGCGACGACGCCTCGCCGTCGTCCGACTGCACGTCGGTCGGGTCCGTGAGGCTGGTGTCCGCCGCGTGCGGTTGGAGGTCTCCGCTCTGGATCTGCTCGGCCCAGTGGCATGCCACCCTGTGGGACTCGGGCACGCCATCGATCTGCACCAACCGCAACTGGGGCCGCTCATCGTCGCACCGGGTCTCCTGCCGCCACGGGCAGCGGGTGTGGAACCTGCAGCCCGAGGGCGGATTGGCGGGGGAGGGCAGGTCGCCTGCGAGCAGGATCTGTTCGCGCTGATCCTCCACCAGCGGATCCGGCACCGGCACAGCCGAGAGCAGGGCGCGCGTGTAGGGATGCAGCGGCATGGCGTACAGGTCGTCGGCCTCCGCCTCCTCGGCGAGCGCGCCCAGATACATGACGCCGATCCGGTCGCTGATGTGGCGCACCACTGCCAGATCGTGGGCGATCAGCAGGTACGTCAACCCGAACTCCTGCTGCAGGTCCTCCATCAGGTTGATGACCTGCGCCTGGACTGAGACGTCGAGGGCCGAGACAGGCTCGTCGGCGACGATGAGCTGCGGGTCCACCGACAACGCGCGGGCGATCCCGATGCGCTGGCGCTGCCCGCCGGAGAACTCATGCGGGTACTTGCCCAGCGCCGTGCGCGGCAGACCGACGGCGGCCAGCAGTTCGACGAGTCGCTCCTTCGCCGCCGAGCCCTTCGCCAGGTCGTGCGCCTGCATGCCCTCCAGCAGGAGTTGCTCGACGGTCTGGCGGGGGTCGAGGCTGCCAAGAGGATCCTGGAAGACCATCTGCATGTGTTGGCGCTGCCTGCGCAGCGCCTCGCCCCTGAGCGAGGCGAGGTCCACGCCGTCGAAGAACACCTCCCCCTCCGTGAGGGGCTCCAGTTGCAGGAGCGCCCGGCCCAGCGTCGACTTGCCGCAACCCGATTCGCCGACGAGGCCGTAGGTCTCGCCCCGCCTGATCTGCAGGTCCACCCCGTCGACTGCGTACACGTGGCCCACGGTGCGGTCGAAGATGAAGCCCTTCTTGATGGGGAAGTGCACCTTCAGCCCGCGGATGTCGACGAGCACGTCCCGCTCCACGGATTCGACGGTGCGTTCGGCGTCGGCGCTCATGCCTGACCTCCCATGGGGTTGAAGCAACGCAGCAGGTGGTGAGGATTCTCGGCGTCCCCCGTCAACGCCGGCTCAACCTCGAGTTCGGGCGCCCTCTGGAGGCACTCCTCGACGGCGTTGGCGCAGCGGGGCGCGAACGCGCAGGCCTTGTCCCACGGCAGGTTGTCAGCGACCGAGCCGGGCACGGGTTGCAGGCGCTGGCCGCGCGTCTGATCCAGGCGGGGGATGGAGGCCAGCAGCCCGTGCGTGTACGGGTGGCGGGGGTTGGCGAAAAGCTCGTGGCGGCCCGCCCGCTCCACGATGCGGCCGCCGTAGAGCACGTTGACCTCGTCGCACAAGCCGGCTACCACGCCCAGGTCGTGGGTGATCATCACCAGGGCCGTGCCGGTCTCGGTGACCAGTTCGCGCAGCAGGTCCAGGATCTGCGCCTGGATGGTGACGTCGAGCGCGGTGGTGGGCTCGTCGGCGATCAGCAGGCGCGGCTCGCACGCCAGCGCCATGGCGATCAGCGCGCGCTGCCGCATGCCGCCGGAGAGTTGGTGCGGGTAGTCGTTGAGCCTTCTGGTGGGATCCGGGATGCCCACCTTGTCGAGCATCTGGGCGGCCTCCTTGCGGGCCTGCGCGCGCTTGGCGCCCTTGTGTCGTTCGATGACCTCGGCCACCTGCACACCCAGCGGAACAACCGGATTGAGGGAGGACAGCGGATCCTGGAAGATCATGGCCAACTGGGCGCCACGCCGGTCGCGCATCTTCGCATCCGGGAGGCTGAGGAGGTCCTCGCCGTTGAACCGGACGGCGCCGGTGACCTTGTTGCCACGCTTGGGCAGCAGGCGCATGATCGCCAGCGACGTGACGGACTTGCCGCAGCCGGATTCGCCCACGAGCCCGACGGTCTGGCCCGGGGCCACGTCGAAGGAGATGCCGTCGACGGCGTGGAACGGGCGCCTGCCCTTGGTGCCGAAGGTGACCGTGAGGTCCTCGACACTGAGCAGGCTTTCGCCGTGACCGGTGCTGGCAGGGGTGGGGATGCTCTGGGCTGTCATGGCGTTCACCGTCGGGACTTCGGGTCGAGGGCCTCGCGCAGCGACTCGCCGACCAGGGTGAACCCCAGTGCGACGACGATGATGCAGAGCGCGGGATAGTAGGCCAGGTGCGGGAAGGTGTTGAAGAAGCCCTGCGCGGCGCCCAGCATCTGGCCCCATTCGGGCACCCGGTCGTCCGGGTTGCCCAGGCCGAGGAAGGACAGCGCCGCGGCGTCGATGATGGCGGTGGCCAGCACCAGCGTGGCCTGCACGATCACCGGCCCCATGGCGTTGGGCAGCATGTGCCGGAAGATGATCGGGCCCTTCTTCACGCCCAGCGCCGTGGCGGCCAGGACGTGGTCACTGTGACGCTGCGCCAACATGGTGCCGCGCAGCAGACGGGCGAAGATCGGCACCTGCACGATGGCGATTGCCACGATGAGCGTCCACTGGGACGGACGGGCGAACATGGCCGCGATGCTGAAGGCCATCAGCAGCGAGGGGATGGACAGCAGCACGTCAACCACCCGCATGACCACCGCGTCGACCCAGCCCCCGAAGGCACCGGCCAGGGTGCCGAGCGTGACGCCTCCCACGAGGCCGCCGAGGGTGGCCATGACACCCACCATGAGTGTCTGGCGTGAACCGACGATGAGGCGGGAGAGGAGGTCACGGCCCCGGTCGTCGGCGCCCAGCGGGAAGCCCGGACGCGCCTCGGGCACAGGGTTGGACTGGCGGGAGACCTCGTCGATCAGGAGACGGGCCGACGGGTCGTGCGGCGCCAGCCACGGCGCGAAGGTGGCCAGCAGGATGAACGCGACGATGATCGCCGCGCCGATGAGGAACACGACGTTGCGGCGCAGCCTGCGCCACGCGCTGCGCCAGAGGCTCACGCCCTCGTCGGAATCGACGCGGCCTGAGTCGCCGGACCTGGCGAGGGCGTCGATGCGCTCCTTCTTGGCGGTGGGGGAGAGAGGATTGCGGTTCATCTGGTCCTCACTTCGCCCGGACTCGGGGATCGATGACGGCATAGGCGATGTCGACGAGCAGGTTGACGACGATGTAGATCAACGCGGCCATCATGATCAGCACCTGGAGCACGGCGTAGTCGCGGTTCGTGAAGCCGTAGGACAATGCGTGACCGATGCCGCGGAAGGAGAACACCCGCTCGGTCAGGACGGCGCCAGCCAGCAGCGCGCCGATCTGCAGGCCGATGGTGGTCACCACCGGGATGAGAGCATTGCGCAGCACGTGGCGGATGCGGATGACGTTGGAGCGCAGGCCCTTGGACTGGGCGGTGCGCACGTAGTCCTCGTCCAGCACTTCCAGCACGGAGGCGCGGGTGATGCGGAAGATCACCGCGAAGGGGATGGATGCCAGCGCGATGGCTGGCAGGATCAGGTGCTTGAAAGCGTCCCACGCGGCGTCCCATTCCCGGGTGAGCAACCCGTCGAGCACGAAGAGGCCGGTCACCCGCGTGGCATTGATGCCGACGCTCTCGCGTCCGGACGGCGGTAGCCAGCCGAGCTGTACCGCGAAGACGTCGCGCAGGACGAAGGCGAGGAAGAAGACGGGCACCGCCACGCCCACCAGTGAGGTGACCACGGCGCCGGTGTCGAGCGCCGTGCCGCGGTTGCGGGCGGCGAGATAGCCGATGGGGATCGCGAAGGCGACGGCCAGGAGGAGCGCGACGAAGCTCAACTCGATGGTGGCCGGCAGCCTGGTGAGGAAGACCTCGAAGGCGTCGGTGCCGGGGGAGACGAACGTCGAGGTGCCGAACTCGCCGCGCAGGGCCCGGGTGAGGAAGCGCCAGTACTGGATGTGTAGAGGCTGATCGAGGCCGAGCGCGGCCTCAAGGGCCGCCCGGTCCTCGGGCGTGCTGCGTTCGCCGAGGAGTGCTGAGACGGGACCGCCCGGCAGTGAACGCAGCCAAGCGAACAGCAGCATGCTGAGCACGAACAGCGCGATCACGGCCTGGAAGAGGCGGCGGACGATGTACTTGGTCACCGGGTGGTACCTATCTGGCTCGGGCGTCGCCGGGGCGGTCCTGAAGGGGGCCGCCCCGGCGAGCGTGAGTCATGAGCGCTGCGAGATCACTCGTTGATGGTGACGGTGGAGAAGTCCTCCGCAGCCAGCGGGCTGGTCACCAGGCCCTGGACCTTCTCGGAGACCACGATGGCCGGCGGGGAGTGCGAGATGGGCAGCCCCGGCAGGTAGTCGTCGGCGATCTTCTTGTTGATCTCCTTGTACAGCTCTGCGCGGGCGTCAGGGTCCGGCTCGGAATCCGCCTGCACCAGGGCGTCGGTCAGTTCCTGGGCGAACTCGTAGTTGCCCGTGTCGAACGCGTTGGACTGTTCCGTGAAGAAGGTGCCGATGAAGTTGTCCGGGGAGCTGTAGTCGCCCGTCCACCCCAGCAGGTAGGCAGCGGCCTGGCCCTGCTCGGTGCCCTCGATGTAGCCACCGTTCCACGGCATGGGCTTGGGGGTCACCGTGATGCCCACGGCCTCCCAATCGGTACGGATGGCGTCGAAGATGCTCGCCGGATCCGGCATGTAGGGACGGGTCACCTCGGTGGGCTGCCAGAACTCGATCTCCAGGTTCTCCTGCCCGGCCTCGGCGAGCAACTGCTTGGCGAGGTCCGGATCGTAGGCGTGGGGCTGCAGGTCCTCGTTGTAGCCGGGGAGCGTGTCCGGGAAGAAGTGGCTGGCGGCCTCGGCGCCGTCGGGCAGCTGCGACTGGACGAGCTGATCGCGGTTGATGGCGTGCGAGAGCGCCTTGCGGACGTTGACGTCCTTGAGCGCCTCGTTGGTGGTGGCGTTCAGCCCCACGTAGAGGATGTTGAAGGCGGGGCGGATCTCCACTATGTTGCCGCCCTCCTCGAGGGTGGCCCAGTCGACGGGGTTCGGCAGGTCGTAGCCGTGGATGCTGCCGGCCTCGAGTTCCTGGCGACGGGTCGACTCGTCGGGGATGGAGCGCACGACCATCTGCTTGACGCCGGCCTTCTCGCCCCAGTAGTCCTCGTTGCGATCCAGGGTGACCGTGCCGGTGGCCTGGTCGTAGGACGCGAACCTGAACGCACCGGTGCCCGTCGGGTGCTCGGTGGCGTAGGCGGGGTAGGCGAAGCCCTCGCCCTGGGCGGTGACGTTGTTGGCGTCGTGCTCCTCCATGGCCGAGGGGCTGTGGATGGCGTAGGCGCCATGGGCCAGGATGTCGGGGAACTTCGAGGTGTAGCGGGTGATCTTCACCTCTGCGGTCATGTCGTCGGCCACGGTGCAGGATTCGAACAGCGAATCGCGGTCGGCCTGGTCGGCGAAGCCACCGAAGTTGTTGTTCCAGTAGTAGGTCACCGCCGAGTTCTGGGCGTCGCCGGTCTGGTTGTACCAGCGGTCGAAGTTGGCGCACACGGCGGCGGCGTCCAGATCGGTGCCGTCGTGGAACTTGACGCCCTCGCGGATCTTGAACGTCCAGGTCAGGCCGTCCTCGGAGCCTTCGTACTCCTCGGCCAGGCCGGGGATGGTGTCGGCGGTGCCGGGTTCGAAGTCGAGGAGCTGTTCGTAGATCTGGCGGGTGACGCGGAACGTCTCGCCGTCGCTGGCGTAGAAGGGGTCGAAGAGCTTCGGCTCGCCCGCTGCTCCGAAGATGAAGGTGGCGTCGCTGCCGTCTCCGCCGGCTGCCGGGGTCTCGGCGCCGTTGTCGTCGTCGGTGCCTCGTTGGGACTCCGCGCATGCAGACAGGGAAAGGGCAAGGATCGTGGCCGCCGCGGTGAGGGCGACCTTGCGGTTTCTCATGGATGTCCTCCTGGGTGTATGCCGGGGCTACGCTGTGCCGGCTGCCGAGCACGAAACCACACACTCAGGGGTGGGGGGAAGGTGTCTCACATAATCGTGACCTGACCGTAACGTGCCGCGCCGTTCCTGTAATGGTGACTTGACGGCCGCATTTGCCCGTCGGCTGGGGTTCGCCCCCTGGCCTCAGCCGGCTGGCGTACGGGCGACGAGCAGCGCGTCGGCGACGAGGTCGTGCGGCAGCACGTCCCACGAGATCCGGGTGGCGCTGACCTCGGAGAAGTGTTGCTGCAACACACGCGCACAATCCGCGATGAGCCGGGTGGTGTGGCCCATGTGGTGGATGTCGCCGACGTTCCACACCATGAACCCGCCCGGCTTCAGCATCTCGGCGCACTGCGCGGCGACGAGCCCGAGTTCTCGCAGGTACCGGGTGTAATCGCCGTCGGTCTCCTCGTAGGCGGTGAGGGGATCGGCGTCGTGGTGGGTCTCGGTCATGTACGGCGGGGAGGTGAGGATCAGATCCACCTCTCCCCGGCGCAGGCTGGGCAGGGCGCGAGCGGCGACCCGCAGCATCTCCCTGGCGTCGCCCTCGGCGACCTGCGCCCCGGGGGCGCGCTCCCGGATGTCCGCGACCCGTTCCGGCAACAGCTCGATGCCCATCGCCCGACGTTTGAGCACCACCGCCCGCTCGAGGGTGGTGCCGAAGCCGGCGAACGGGTCGAACACCAGATCCCCTGGGGCGCTGCATCGCTCGATGATGTGATCGACGACGGCGGGGATCATGTGCACGTCCTCGTCGGCGCCGACGGGCCTCGAGGCAAGAAAATCCGCGTGGGTGACGGCGAGTGCGGGCCCCAGCGGTGCCGTCGTCCCGTGCGCACCTGTCATGGCAGCAGGGTAGCCCGCTACTCCGGCTCGTTGCCGGAATCGTGGCCGAGGAGGAACGGGGTGCTCACCCCCTCGTAGGTGAGGTGGGTCATGAGGCCCTCCCTGGCGTGCGGCAGATTGTGGCAGTGGTCCATCCAGATGCCCGTGTTGTCCGCCACGAAGGCCACTTCGTAGCTCTCGCCGTTGCCCACGTTGAGGGAGTCCACCCACCACGGACTGCCGGTGGCCGCCACTCCGTCGCGCGACAGGACCAGCAGATGGTGGCCGTGCAGGTGCATCGGATGCACCTCGCCGCTGCTGTTGGTCACCGTCATCCGCACGACGTCACCCCCGGCCACCATGAACATGGGGACGTGGCGGCCCATGTGACCGTTGATCGTCCACCACCATCCAGGCGCACCGTTGAGGAAGCCGGGTCTTCGCCCGATGTCGTAACGGAACGTGCGGTCGGCCGCGGCCGGATCGAAGACCAGGTCCGTGGGCGTGCCGTAGGGCAGCGGATCGAAGAGGGCGGAGGGGGCGGCGATGGTGGGAGCCTCGACACCCCGCGGACCCACGCTGAGCGACACGCCGGGTGCGTGCACTCGCACCGCGCCGTCGGCCGGCACGGTGACCTCCACGTCGGTGCGTCCTCCTGCGGTCACGAGTACCTTCTGGTCGTCCAGCACCGTGGGTGCGTGCACGTCGGTGCCGTCGATGGCCAGGACGCGGAAGTCGCTGCCTGCCACCCACACCGGCATGGGCACGTTCTCTGTATTGATGACCCGCACGCGCACCGTCGAGCCGGGACGGGCCTCACTGTGGCTGTGGACGGCAGCCGATCCGTTCACTGTCCGGGAGCTACCGGGGTAGGTGTGCAGCACCATCACGGCATCCTCGAGCGGCCCGGAGTGCGGCTCGACGACGAGCGCCCCGAAGAGCCCGCCGAGCACCTGACGGTGCGACAACTGGTGGGAGCGATACCAGTAGGTGCCCACCTGGCGCGCGACGAAGCGGTAGGTGAAGCTTTCGCCCGGCCGGACCGCATCCTGCGTGATGCCCGCCACTCCGTCCATTGCGTTGGGCACGTCGAGGCCATGCCAGTGCAGTGTTGCGCCGCCCTGCACGTCCTCGTTGTGCAGCGTTACCTCGACGAGAGCGCTCTGCCTGACCCGCAACTCGGGCCCCGGCGTGGTGGCGTTGAGCGTGTACCCCTCGACGGTGGAACCGTCCCGCAACTGAACCTTCGCGGCCCGCGCCGTCAGGCTGAAACGCGCGTCAGCCGGGGCAGTGCCTTCCTCCGTCAACGCCGTCACTGCAACGGTGTCGGTGCTGTGGTGATGAGCGCCGGGCACGGTCCCCCCGCCGGGCTCCGGCGCCCCCATCGAGTGGACGTCGTAGGTGCCGGGCAGCCTGCTGTCCCACCACGCCCACGCTGTGACGACGAGCAGCACGGCCGCCAAGAACGCCGTCGCAATCCGCGCCAGCCGTCCCAGTGGCCTGCGGCCCGTCACGCGGTCAG
>DURG01000077.1 GCA_012837465.1 Propionibacterium sp.
ACGCTCAGGGACCAAGCTGTCGTCACCGCCATGGACGAGCTGCGGGCGCCCCTTCGATACGTTCGCTCGTACCTCGCGAACACTCAGGACTCGCCTTCGACGTTCGCTGGCGCTCACGCTCAGGGACCAGACGAAGGGACGTCCGAGCCCGCCCAGTCCGGCTACTGGTACGACACGAAGTCGGGGACCGGGCTGACCTGCTCCACCGTCTGCTGCGGGGTGAGCATCGGCAGGTCCTCGTCCTCGAAGTTCTTCCAGCCCAGGTAGACCCCGGCCGGCAGGTCCTTCTTGATCGCGGCCCACGTGCCCTGCTTGGCACCCTGGCCGCCCAGGCCGTCGACGTGGACCATGTACTGGATCTCGTCGCGGCTCGTGTCGAGGCGCTCGCGCTCGAGGATCATGCGCGGCTGGAACTGGTGCAACGTGAGCACCTTCGGGGGTAGGCCGTTGTCGCGGACGAGGTCGGCGAGCCAGTTGCCCACCTCGTTGATCTCGTCGATGCCCACCTGGCCGATCTGCCTCATGTGGCGCGCGTTCGGAGTGAGGAGCCGCCACTCGGGATCCAGTGCGAGGCCCACCCACGGGCGCTTGAGGAGTTCCTCGTACCGCTTGGCCTGCTCCAGGAACGTGCTGCGGCCGGGCTGCAGGTCGAGCACGACATAGATGTCGTTGGCCTCGGCGGCCTCGATGAACGGCAGCACCCGCTCGAAGGACGACAGGATCGAGTAGTTGCCATCCGAGCCGGCCGAGCTGGAGGCAATGGTGGTGATGATCTCGAACGCGCCGATCACCGTCTCACCGGGCAGGTGCGCCTGGTACTCGGCGACGAGCGCCTTGACGCGCTCGACCGTCTCCGCTGGCGGCTGCTCGCCCATCATGCCCAGCACCGGGGCCCCGGGATGGCCGTAGAGGGCGATCATGCGCCGGCCGGGGAACGGGGTGACGCCACCGCCGGGTAGCTCGGCCACGGACCGGGTGGTCTCGAGCCTGGCAGCGAGGGTTGCCTCGTCCCGGAAGGCGCCTCCCACTCCGAGCGCCGGTCCGCTGAGTTCCTTGGCAGCGGCGGTGCTGTCGCCGGTCTCCCCGGGATGCCCGGAGGCGGTCACGACGGGCGTGATGCCGGCGGCCGAGAGCATCGCATCGATGGAGGGCGGGAGCTCGGCGGATTCGACGAAGGCGGCGCTATCCGCTGGCGGGGGAGTGAGGGGAAGGCCCTCGATGGTGGGCAGGTCTGCTGGGGCGGCGGGGCCGGCGACCACCTCCCGGTCACCGAAGGCGGCGTCGTCGGCGTAGCTGATGACGGTGTGGGTGCCGAGGCGGTCCAGTTCGGCCTCGAGCTCAGGCGAGGCCTCGAACAGAGGGACGCCGAGTTGCTTCGCCACTGTCAAGGCCACCGTGGGATCGACGGCCGGGGGTGCGCTCGCCGTCGGGCTGGGGGAGACCGGGGCCTCGGGTGCGGGCGATCCCTCCGGGGAGGCTTCAGGGGCCGGGGTGGGCTCCGGTGCGGGGGCCGGGAGCACGACGACGGCGCCGGCGCGTTCGAAGAGGGCACGGCTGAGGGCGATGGCGCCGGCCGCATCGAGACCGACGACGGTGTCGGAGGCAAGGGGGGCGACGACGACCTCGTCGGGCTCCGGCTCTGGCTCAGGAGCCGGAGCCGTGCTGCCTTCCGCGGCGGGGGCGCCAGTCTCCGTGCCGTTGTCGGAGGCGGGCCCATCGGGCTCGGTGCCATCATCGGAGCAGGCCGTCAACAGTAGGAAGCCGCCGGCGACGGAGGAGGTCAGGAGGGTACGACGTTTGATGGCAGCCACTGAAACAGCTTGTCATACCGACCCTGCCGGCCCCAACAGCACGCGCCATCCAAGGCCGGTACCCTTCTACCCATGCTGAGCCTCGACGACCTGCGCGCCCTGCCCAAGGTGGCCCTCCACGACCACCTCGACGGAGGCCTCCGCCCCGAGACCGTCATCGAGCACTGCGCAGCCAACGGCCACGAGTTGCCCACGACAGACCCGGAGGATCTGCGCAGGTGGTTCTTCGAGGCGGCGGATTCCGGTTCGCTCGTGCGCTACCTGGAGACCTTCGCGCACACCGTCGCCGCCATGCAGACCGCAGAGCAACTGGCCCGCGTAGCGCACGAGTTCGTGCTCGACCAGGCCGAGGACGGGGTGGTCTACGCCGAGGCCCGCTGGGCGCCTGCCCAGCACCTGCAGCGCGGGCTGAGCCTGCAGGAGGCGGTCGAGGCGGTGCGCGACGGGCTGGCCTCGGGCATGACCGCGGCGTCGCGGGCGGGCCGCCACATCGTCGCCCGGCAGATCGTCTCCTCGCTACGCCACGACGACCCCACCCTCGAGATCGCGCAGTTGGCCATCGACAACCGCGACGACTCCGTGTGCGGCTTCGACATTGCCGGCGCCGAGGACGGCTACCCGCCGTCGCGCTTCGAGAAGGCGTTCCGGCTGCTGAAGGAGAACAACATGTTCTTCACCATCCACGCCGGAGAGGCGTTCGGCCCGCCGTCGATCTGGGAGGCCGTGCAGATCTGCGGTGCAGACCGGTTGGGCCACGGGGTGCGCATCGCCGAGGACCTCACCATCGAGGAGGGGAACGTGCGGTTCGGGCGGCTGGCCGCCTACGTGCGCGACGCGCGGATCCCGCTCGAGGTGGCCCCGTCGTCGAACCTCCAGACCGGCATCGCCCAGAAGATGGAGGACCACCCCGTCGAGTTGCTGAAGGACCTCCAGTTCAACGTCACGGTCAACTGCGACAACCGGTTGATGAGCGACACCACGATGTCGCGGGAGTACCTCAAGCTGGTGGAGACCTTCGGCTGGGACCTCGACGACGTGTGCACCACCACGATCAACGCGATGCGCGCGGCGTTCCTGCCGCACGACCAGCGCGAGTCGATGATCCGCGAGGTCATCGAGCCCGCGTACGCTCCCTGAACATCGCCCAACGGGAACATCCACCGAAGGATGGACGCGCGGCGGGTGCACGCCGTCGGGCGTTTGGCCACCATGGAGTCATGCTGAATCGACTCTTCACCTCCGCGGCCGCCTGGACGGCCATCGGCCTGCTGTCGGGCCTCTACTGGCGCGAGTTCACCAAGCTCAACGAGTTCACCGGTGAGACCATGCTGTCGACCGCTCACACGCACGCGCTGGCACTCGGCACGCTGGTCTTCCTCGCGGTGCTCGCCCTGGCCAAGGTGTTCCCGATGGCCGAGAAGTCCACGAAGCTGTTCGCGCTGCTGTACAACATCGGGCTCGGCTTCACCGTCGGCACCCTGCTGGTCAAGGGCACGCTGCAGGTGCTCGAGATGCCCATCGCCACCTCCCCGATGTGGCCCGGCTTCTCCGGCCTCGGCCACATGATCCTGGCCGGCACCTGGGTCTACTTCTTCCTCATCCTGCGCAAGGCGCTCAAGGCCGACAACTGGGATCGTTCCCCCGCTACCGTGGAGGCGTGAGCCTGACGGAAAGATCCGACCGGGGCGGCGTGCTGCGCGCGCCGCTCTGGTCCGCCGCCTGGTGGCTGCGGGCGGGCCAGGCGATGCTGTTCGTCGGCATGATCCTCATCGCCAGCCTCATGCAGGGCGCAGATTGGCACGTCTGGCCGAGATGGGCCGTCATCGCGGCGCTCCTGGTGGCATTCTTCGCAGGGCTGCAGCTCGTCGACCGCATGGGCACGATCGCCCGCACCACGTGGGTGGGGCTGCTGTTCGTGCTGTCGACGTGGCTCATGTGGTTGTCCGACACCTACCTGTGGGTCGCCTTCCCGCTGTGGCTGATCGGCGGGGCGCTGCTGCCCCTCCTCACCGCCCTCCTGCTGACCGCAGTCACCCTGGCGGTCATCGTGACCGTGCTGACCATGAACGGTGGCGAGGCCGTCGGCTCCGTGCTGGGGCCCATGGTGGGCGCCCTGATCGCGCTGGGCATGTCTCGTGGGGTGTTGAAGTTCGAGCACGAGGCCTCCGAGAACCGTCGGCTCCTCGAGGAGGTCATCCAGGCCCACGACGAGACCGCCCGCCTGCAGCGGGAGGCGGGCCAACTGGCCGAGCGCACCCGGCTTGCCCACGACATCCACGACACCCTCGCGCAGGGATTCAGTTCCATCGTGCTGTTGGCACGGGCGGCGGGACGCGCTGCGGACAACGACGAGACGCGTGACCTGATCGGCCAGATCGAGGCTTCCGCGGCGGAGAACCTGGCCGAGTCGCGCCGGGTCGTCTATGCCCTCGCCCCGGACGAGGCAGGGGCCGGCGGGCTGGCCGGGCCGCTGCGTCGGCTCACCAGCGAGGTCGCCGAAGCGTTGGGAGCCGAGTGGCAGGTCAGCGTCGATCCGGAGCTGCCCCGCCTGGCCACCACCACCGAGGTCGCCCTGTTGCGGGCCGCGCAGAACGCGCTGGCCAACGTGCGGCAGCACTCGCGGGCCACCCGCATCGGCGTGGAACTGGCCCGGGCCGCCGACGACGTGCACCTCGACGTCGTCGACGATGGCGTGGGCTTCGACCCCGAAACCCGGGTGGAAATGTCGCTGAGCGGCGGCTACGGGCTGCGGGCGCTGCGGGAGCGGCTCGTCGACCTGGGCGGTGGGCTCACCGTCGAATCCGAACCAGGTGGCGGCACCGCGATCTCCGCGTGGCTGCCGCTGCTGCGAGCAGAGGCGTGAGGCATGATCCGCGTGTTGTTGGTGGACGACCATCCGGTGGTGCGCTCCGGAGTCGCGGCCCTGCTGGGCGGGGAGTCGAGCATCGAGGTGGTGGGTGCCGCCGCCACCGGTGAGGAGGCGCTGCTGATGGTGGCAGACCTCGCGCCCGACGTGGTGCTGTGTGACCTGCGGTTGGGGGAGGGGCTCGACGGCGTCGGCGTCACCGAGGCGGTCCGGCGGTTGCCCGATCCGCCGTCGGTGCTGATCCTGACCACCTACGACAACGACTCCGACATCGCACGCGCGGTGCTCGCCGGCGCCGCCGGCTACCTCTTGAAGGACGCGCAGCCCGAGGACATCGTGCAGGGGATCGCAGATGCGGCAACGGGGAAGCTGGTGCTCTCCAGCGACCTGGAGGGCCGCGTGGTGGAGCGGATGAGCAAGGGCGTGCCGACGGTCAGCGCCCGCGAGCTGGACGTGCTGCGGCTCGTCGCCGAGGGGTTGGCGAACCGCGAGATCTCGCGGCAGTTGTTCATCTCCGAGGGCACCGTCAAGACCCACCTCGTGCACGCGTTCGCGAAGCTCGATGCCGATTCGCGCACCGCCGCCGTCGCAGCCGCCCGCCGCCACGGCCTGCTCAGCTAGCGCACCCGCCCTGGTGCACCCTCGGGGCGCGGTAATCTGCCTGCATGGCCAACGCACCTGAAGCCCCGGAAGCCCCTGTCGCAGACGTCAAGGACTGGACCTGGGTCACCCAGCGACAGTGCCCTGACTGCGGCTTCGATCCAGCGACTGTGGGGCCCGCCGACCTGCCCGAGTTGATCCTCTCGGCCGTCGAGCGTTTCGCCGTCGCGGTCGAGAAGGAAGGCGCCGAGGAGCGGCCCTCGCTGCAGACGTGGTCACCCATCGAGTACGGCCGCCATGTGGCCGATGTGATCGAGGTCATGGGCCAGCGGCTGGAGCAGATCCTCGAGGCCGATGGCGCCCCGGTGCGGTTCGAGAACTGGGACCAGGACGCCGCCGCGCTGGACAACGAGTACTGGAAGGCCAACGGGCACGCCACCGCGGTGCTCATCCGGGAGCGCGCCGAGGGCGCGGCGAAGGACTGGGCCGAGCCCGAGGGTGACCAATGGGCCTGGGTCGGGCGCCGCGGCGACGGCGCGGAGTTCACCGTCGAGTCGCTGGGCTTGTACTTCGCGCACGACCTCCTCCACCACCTGTACGACGTCAACGGCTGAGGTCCACGGCTGAGGCATGGCCGTAGGACTGCGTATTACGCATGGTTTGCGTATTACACTTGGTCCATGTCGCAGATCGTTCCCGTGCGCCTGAGCGCTGAGCTCCTGGCAGGCGTCGACCGGCGGGCGTCCCTGGAGGCCAGCAACCGGTCGTCAGTGATCCGAGCAGCCCTGGAGGCGTACCTGGTTGGGGATGCGGGCGATCGAGGCCTCAGCGACAGTGTCCGTAGCCAAGTGGCTGAGATCAGCGAGAAGTACGGCGTCAGCCGGTTGGATATCTTCGGGTCGATCGCGCGCGGTGAGGCCTCGGCCAGCAGCGACATCGATCTGCTGTACACGCTTCATCCAGGGGTGCGGCTGGGGTGGGACATCGAGGACCTGGCCGCAGAGCTGGGTGCAGTCCTCGGCCGTCGGGTGGACCTCGTGTCCCGCAGTGGCCTGCATCCAAGGTTGCGTGACGCCGTGCTTGCGGAAGCGCAGGTGCTGTATGCGGCGTGAGGTCCTCCTCCTGGAGGAGATGGTCGATGCGGCCATGCAGGTTATGGATCTGGTGCAGGGTCACGATGCCGAATCCCTACGCGCGGACCGGCAGCGCCGCGATGCGCTGCTGTGGAACTTCATGGTGCTGGGGGAAGCGGCCAGTCACCTTCCCCCGTCGTTCAAGGCAGAGCATCGAGAACTCGACTGGGCCCGGCCCACCCAGTTGCGCAATCGCATCGTCCACGGCTACTGGTCCGTGGACCTGGACATCCTCGTGGACACCGCGGAATTGGATCTCCCGGGCTACGTTCAGCAACTCCGAGACGTGCTCGCCAAGCGTAGGCTGTCCCAATGATCATCGAGGTGCCGGCGGGATCTCCCCGCGTGAGCCTGCGCCACCTCGACCGCGACGGCCGCGCCACCGACGTCGTCGGGCACCTGGTGGCCGCGGATGCCGAACGGATGGTGGTGCTGCCCGAGGACAAGCCCGCAGTGTGGATGGAGCGCTCGAGGGTGCACCACATCAAGAGGGTGCCGGAGCGCACGATCCTGCCCGCATCCCCGCCTGATGCGCTCCAGCGGATGCTCGGCCGCACGTGGCCGGGGCTGCGCACCGCACGGCTCGGAGGTTGGGTGCTGCGCGCGGGGAGGGGCCGCACCAGCCGGGCCAACTCGATCCTGGTCGGCGGGGATCCCGGCATGCCGTGGCCCGAGGCGGTGGCGATGGCCGACGAGTGGCTCGGCAAGCCGGCCACACTCCAGGTGGTCCTGGGGGATCCCATCATCGGGGCCGCGCAGGCCGAGGGGTACCGCCTGGTCGGCCCCACCGTCGTGATGGTGGCCCGCTCCGACGACCTGCCCTATGACCATGTCGAGGTGAAGGTCGCGGACCGCCCCGACGAGGACTGGCTGGCGATCTGGCGCGGGGGCAGCGCCGACGATGCCCTCATCGCAGAGCTGACCAGCGCGCCGGCGGTCTATGCGCAGATCCCGGGGGTCGCCGTCGGGCGCGTGGCGTTGGACGGCCCGTGGGCGGTGATCTCCTCGGTCGAGGTCACGCCCGAACTGCGGGGCGCGGGCTGGGGCCGGGCGATGACGCGCGCGCTGGTCGACGCCGTCGAATCACGCTTCGTGGCATTGCAGGTGGGTGAGGAGAACGCAGTCGCCCGGACGCTGTACACGAAGGAGGGCTTCGTGGAGCACCACACCTACGCCTACCTGTTCCCGCCGGCCTGACGCATCCGCCATGTGGCGCAGGGACGGCCGGCTGGGCGGGAGTCGATAACCTCCGGGGTGCACTGGCCCACGAGAGGGATGTTCATGACCACGGCCACCACCCAGAGCCCGCCCGCGCAGGAGCGGCTCGGGTTCCGCGACGTTCTGCCGACCCCGGTGCTGGCGACCCTGCTCGGCCTGGCCGCGGTGTACCTCGTGTCCCAGCTCACCGGCAACCCGATCAACGCCGTCGTGCTGGCCATCGTGGTGATGATCGCGCTGTGCCTGGTTCGGGTGCCGGTGATGATCGCGCTGTTCGCGTCCGCGCTGCTGGGCGGGCTGCAGGCCGGGCTCGGCGTCGGGGGAGCGTTGGAGGCCTTCAACGGCAACCTGCTCACGGGTGCCCAGGTGGGCCTCACCTACGTGATGATCGGCGCGCTCGCCGTGGCGCTGGCCCGCAGCGGGCTGCTGGAGGTGTTCGCTCGGTGGGTCTCGCGCAAGGTCGGCACGGACGAGGCCAAGACGGGGCGCGCGGTGAAGTGGGGGCTGTTCGGCATGCTCGTGGTGGCCTCGTTGCTGTCGCAGAACCTCGTGCCGGTGCACATCGCCTTCATCCCCATCCTGATCCCGCCGCTGCTGGGGGTGTTCAACCGGCTCCGGGTGGACCGCCGGGCGATCGCCGTGATCCTGGCCTGTTCGATGAGCGCCAGCTACCTGCTGCTGCCCACCGGCTTCGGCGCGATCTACCTCAACGAGATCCTGCTCGCCAACGTCAACGAGGTGGGCGCCGCGCACGGGCTGACGGCCACCGCAGACATGGCTCCCAAGGCCATGTTCTGGCCCGTGATGGGCCTGGTGGCAGGCATGATCTTCGCGGTGCTGTTCAGCTACCGCCGCCCGCGCGACTACGGCGATCCGGTGCCGGGCAGCCCGGTCACCGCCCAGGCCGAGGCCGAGACGCCGCAGATCCGGCCGTTCCCCCTCGTGATGACGCTGCTGGCCCTCGCGGCGGCGCTGTACTTCCAGATCGCCTTCGACTCGCTGCTGGTGGGCGCCATGATCGGGTTCCTCCTGCTCACGGTGGCCGGCGTCTTCCGCTGGAACGACCAGGACGACGTCTTCGTCAAGGGCCTGCTGATGATGGCGCAGATCGCGATCATCATCACGGTGGCCTCGGGGTTTGCCGGCGTGCTCACCGCCACCGGGCAGATCGAGCCCCTGATCGAGGCCTCGGCGGCGTTCATCGGCGACAACCGCGCCCTCGGCGCGTTCCTGATGCTGTTCGTCGGCCTGTTCATCACCATCGGCTTCGGCGACTCCTTCGCCAGCGTGCCGATCCTCGCTCCCATCTACATCCCCCTTGCCCTCGAACTCGGCTTCGGCCCCTTGGCCGTGATGTGTCTGCTGGGCGCCGCCGCAGCGCTGGGGGACGCGGGATCGCCTGCCTCCACGATTTCGCTCGGCATCACGTCGGGCCTCGCGGCCGATGGGCGCCACGAGCACGTGCGCGACACCGTCGTGCCGACGTTCCTGCACTGCAACGTCGGCATGTTGGCTTTCGCCTGCGTCGCGGCGCTGATGCTCTGACGGGGCCGGTAGCCTGTCTGCCGTGATCGTTGCCGCCGCAGATGGTTCCTCCCTGTCCAACCCCGGCCCCGCTGGCTGGGCCTGGTACATCAGCGACGATGCGTGGGCCTCTGGTGGCTGGCCGCACGGCACGAACAACATGGGCGAGCTCATGGCGGTGCTCGACCTGCTGCAATCCACCGCTCACGTCGACGAGCCGCTGCGCATCCTGTGTGACTCCCAGTACGTGATCAACTCGCTGACCAAGTGGCTGCCCGGCTGGAAGCGCAAGGGCTGGAAGAAGGGCGACGGCAAGCCGGTACTCAACGTCGAGCTCATGAAGGAACTGGACACGGCCATGAAGGGCCGCAACCTCCAGTTCGAGTGGGTCAAGGGCCACGCCGGGCACGAAATGAACGAGGCTGCCGACGAGCGCGCCCGCGCCGCGGCCACCGCGTTCCAGCAGGGCGTCGCGTTCGACCCGGGCCCGGGGTTCCCGTCCGCCGCGCCCAAGGCGCGGGCGCAGGCGTTCGCCGTCGGCTCCACGGATCCGGAGCCGGACCTCTTCTCCTTCGAAGAGGTGGTCCCTGAGCGTGAGCGCCAGCGAACGACGAAGGGCCCCCGCAGCGTGACGGATGAGGGCGGGTCGACGCCGGGCACGGCATCGCCGAGGGTCAAGGCCAAGCTGCTGCAACTGACCAAGGAACTCCTCGCCGACGAGGTTCGCGAGGATGCCCGCGCGCTGGGAGCGCTGTTGCACCCGGACTTCGTGGCCCACGCCCTGGACGGGCGGGTCATCGACAAATCGTACGGCGCGTGGCTGCCCACGTCGCAGCGCTTCGAGATCCTCGCCGTCGACACCTACGCCGACGGCGTGGCGGGGGTGCGTTGGCGCCAGGGCGACCAGCTGGACAGGCTGCGCTTCTCGCTGTGGCAGCAGACCCCCGAGGGTTGGCTGATGCGCTTCGCCCAGGTGACCGAGGCCTGAGAGCTCAACCCTCGGCGCCGAGCTGCCCGCTGAGGCGACGGTGCCGGGTCGCCGACGACGGGTTGAGGCCGACGATCTCCACGCTCTTGCCGTAGCGCTCGTACTTGGCCTCGACCGCATCGAGCGTGGCGACGGTGGACGCGTCCCAGACGTGCGACTC
The DNA here is from genome assembly GCA_012837465.1 of Propionibacterium sp. Taxonomy (GTDB): domain Bacteria; phylum Actinomycetota; class Actinomycetes; order Propionibacteriales; family Propionibacteriaceae; genus Arachnia. Next base: position 10,301 of record DURG01000077.1, read on the forward strand.
GCTCAGGTCGATGGTCACGTGCCCGGGGTCCCCGGCATAGTCGAACTGATAGACCAGGTCGTTGCTGGTGGCGAAGAACAGCTCGCCGTGCACCTTGTAGACGGCTCCGCGCCCAGCTTCCTCGGTGCGCTCCACGCGGGCGAAGCGGGCGACGCGGCGGGCGAACACGATGATCGCGACGTTGACGCCCACCAGCACGCCGATGGCCAGGTTGCTGGTGAGCACGGTGACCAGCACGGTGGTGAGCATCACGATGTTCTCGCTGTGCGGCATGCGCTTGAGGGTTGAGGGCTTGACACTGTGCCAGTCGAACGTGGCCACCGAGACCATGATCATCACCGCGACCAGCGCGGCCATGGGGATGCGGCCGACGGCCGGGCCGAAGCCCACCACGAGGATCAGCAGGAACACGCCGGCCAGGAACGTGGAGATGCGCGTGCGGGCGCCGGAGACCTTGACGTTGATCATGGTCTGGCCGATCATGGCGCAGCCGCCCATGCCGCCGAAGAGGCCGGACGCGATGTTGGCCACGCCCTGGCCCCAGCCTTCACGGGTCTTGTTGGAGTGGGTATCGGTGATGTCGTCGACGAGCTTGGCGGTCATCAGCGACTCCATCAGCCCCACCAGCGCCATCGCCAGCGCGTAGGGGGCGATGATACGCAGGGTCTCGAAGGTCAGCGGCACCTGGGGGATGAACAGCTCAGGCAGCGACGTGGGCAGCTCACCCTGCCCGGCCACGTCCGGCAACTGCCAGCCGGATGCCACGACGAGGCCGGTGATCAGCAGGATCGCCACCAGCGGCGCGGGCACCACGGTGGTGAGCTTGGGGAAGAACACCATGATCGCGATACCCAGCGCAACGAGGGGGTAGACCAGCCACGGCACGTTGATCAGGTGGGGGATCTGGGCGATGAAGATCAGGATGGCCAGCGCGTTGACGAAGCCCACCATCACCATGCGGGGTATGAACCGCATGAGGCGGGCCACGCCGATGACCGCCAGCAGGATCTGCAGGAGGCCGGCGAGCAGCACCGTCGCGATGAAGTAGTCGGTGCCGTGGTCGCGGACGACAGGGGCGATCACGAGGGCGACGGCGCCGGTTGCGGCGGTGATCATGGCGGGTCGGCCGCCGACGAACGCGATGGTCACGGCCATGATGAAGCTGGAGAACAGGCCCATCCTGGGGTCGACGCCGGCGATGATGGAGAACGAGATCGCCTCCGGGATCAGCGCCAGCGCGACGACCAGCCCGGCCAACACCTCGGTCTTGAGCCGGCGAGGGCTCCGGAGGGCGGCAAGCGTGGAGGTGCTGCGCTCTCCGGCTTCGGGCACTGTGGATGCGGGCGCGCTGGTCTGGCTCATGGATCTCCTGCGATGAGGCCCGCGCGGAGGACGCCGGGCTGGGAACTGCGGGCGCGCGACGGGCGCGCCGCCGAGCAATATACCTCCCGGCTATGCCGCGCTCAGAATCGTGCTGTGGCATCCGGCCCCACTCATGGCCCGGAGGGTAGGGCTCAGCCGAGCACGCCGTCGAGGTAGTACCAACGCCCGTCGATCATCGTGAAGCGACTCCGTTCCCGCAGCGTCCCGTCACCGTCGGGGGAGCGCCATGCGGCGGCGAACTGCACGACCCCCGCATCGTCCCAGGCTTTGCCGGCTCTTCCCAGATGAGGGTGTAGCGCACGTCGCGCGGCGGGCCGGCGCGTCGGTGGCCGGATAGAGGTCGAGGTCTCCCGAGGATGAGAGCTCCTACACACTCAGCCCGAAAGACCTCGACGTGCACGACGCTACCGTCGGCGGGCGCGCTGATGCGTTCGCCAGCCCCGACCTGACTGCCTTCTGCCGCCTCGACGAACTCGGCCTCGTTGTCACCGGGCAGCGACTCGAGCCGGATCGTGCCGTATTGGCCTGCCAGGTGGTCGAGCCCGACCAGTGGTGCCGGCGCTGCGGCTGCGAAGGGAGACCACGTGACACCGTGGTCCGACGGCTTGCCCACGAACCACTGGGCTGGCGGCCCACGACGCTGGAGGTCGTCGTGCGCCGTTACCGCTGCAGCGGCTGCGGGTATGTGTGGCGCCAGGACACCACCGCCGCGGCCGAGCCCCGGGCCAAGTTGTCTCGGCGCGCTCTGCGGTGGGCGCTGGAAGGGATCGTGGTCCAGCACCTGACCGTGGCTCGGGTCGCCGAGGGGCTCGGGGTGGCCTGGGACACCGCCAACGACGCCGTTCTGGCCGAGGGCAAGCGGGTGCTGATCGACGAGGAGCACCGCTTCGAGGGGGTGAAGGTCGTCGGGGTCGATGAGCACGTGTGGAGGCACACCCGTCGCGGCGACAGGTACGTCACCGTGATCATCGACCTCACCCCAGTGCGAGATGGCACCGGCCCGGCACGGCTGCTGGACATGGTCGAAGGACGCTCCAAGCAGGCGTTCAAGACCTGGCTGGCCGACCGCCCGCAGGAGTGGCGCGACGGCGTGGAGGTGGTCGCGATGGACGGCTTCACCGGGTTCAAGACCGCCGCCGTCGAGGAACTGCCCGACGTGGTGACCGTGCTAGATCCCTTCCACGTCACGCGCCTCGCTGGCGAGGCGCTCGATGAGTGCCGACGGCGAGTTCAGCAGGCCATCTGTGGGCACCGCGGCCGCAAGGGCGACCCGCTCTATGCCGCCCGCCGGACCCTGTCCACCGGCGCCGACCTGCTCAACGACAAGCAGAAGGACCGACTGGACACCCTGTTCGCCGACGACGCCCACGTCGAGGTCGAGGTCACTTGGAGCGTCTACCAGCGCATGATCGCCGCCTACCGCCACGAGAACCGGCGCCACGGCCGCGAGCTGATGGCCCGGCTCATCGACTCGATCAGCACCGGCGTCCCCAAGGCCCTGGTCGAGATCACCAAGCTCGGCAGGACGCTGAAGAAGCGCGCCGCCGACGTCCTGGCCTACTTCGACCGGCCCAGCACCTCCAACGGGCCCACCGAGGCGATCAACGGCAGGCTCGAGCACCTGCGCGGCTCGGCGCTGGGGTTCCGCAACCTGACCAACTACATCGCCAGATCCCTGCTCGAGACCGGCGGGTTCAGACCCCGACTACACCCTGGATTCGGATGAGCCGCTGATCGGTCCGTCAACACGCCCTTGAGATCGTACAACACGTGTCTGTCGATCTGGCCGAAGCTAAGAGTAGCAAGACCGGCCAAGTTCTTAATGGTTGGTGTGCCACGGCGAGCACGATGCCGTCGTAGGCGCCGGCGTCGGGTTCTTCGACGAGGGCAATGCCATAGTGCTGGCGGGCCTCGTCCGGATCAGCCCAGGGGTCGTGGACGTCGACGCTGATGCCGTAGTCCTCGAGTTCGGCGATGATGTCGACCACGCGCGTGTTGCGCAGGTC
>DURG01000078.1 GCA_012837465.1 Propionibacterium sp.
CACATCACCCACGAAGGAAGAAGAATTGACCACCATCACTGAGGCCCCGAACGTGGCCGCAGCCATCGAAACCGTCGAATCGCACCTCCACCCGACCCCGTCCTGGACCGCCGAGGACCACCCGCAGCCCACCGGGCGCGAGGAGATCTGGCGCTTCACCCCGCTCAAGCGCTTCAAGACGCTGCTCAACCACGTCCAGGACATGGGCACGCTCGACTGGAGCGGCGAGTTCCCCGAGGGTGTGACCGTGGACTCGATCACGGTCGAGCAGGCCCACGAGCTCGCCGGCGAGGCCCCGACGGACCGCATCTCGGCGCTCGCCGCCGAGCAGGCCGTCCACCGCACCCACATCCAGATCCCGGCCGAGGCCGAGATCGCCGAGCCCATCATCTTCACGGGCCGGGGGCAGGGCGGCGAGGCCCGCGACCACGTCGTGGTCACCGTCGGCAACCACGCCAGGGCTACCATCGTGTTCCGCTACGAGGGCTCCGCGAACTACGCCGAGAAGACCGACGTCATCGTCGGCGACGGTGCGCACGTGAACTTCATCACGGTGCAGGACTGGGAGGACGGCTCCGTGCACGGCGGGCAGCGCACCGTCAGCATTGGCCGCGATGCGCAGGTCAAGACCGTGACCGCCTCCCTCGGCGGCGACGTGCGCCTGCAGGAGAACTCGCACTACGCCGGCCCCGGCGGCGAGATCGACGCCTACGGCCTGTACTTCGCTGACGAGAACCAGCACATCCAGCACCGCCTGTTCGTGGATCACAACGCGCCCAACACCAAGTCCAACGTGGATTACCGCGGCGCGCTGCGCGGCAAGGGCGCCCACTCCGTGTGGATCGGTGACGTGCTCATCCGCAAGGTGGCCGAGAACATCGACACCTACGAGTCGAACAAGAACCTCGTGCTCACCGATGGCTGCCAGGCCGATTCCGTGCCGAACCTCGAGATCGAGACCGGCGAGATCGCCGGCGCCGGCCACTCGTCGTCGACGGGTCGCTTCGACGAGGAGCAGCTCTTCTACCTGATGAGCCGCGGCCTCTCGGACGTCGAGGCCCGCCGCCTGGTGGCCCACGGCTTCTTCGCCGACATCATCCGCAAGGTCGGCATCCCCGAGATCGAGGCCAAGATGCTGGCCACCATCGAGCGCGAGCTCGAACTGGTGCACGGCTCCACCGCCACGAAGGCCGACGAGCAGTGAGCTTCCAGGCGGTCTGCAAGGTCTCTGACCTGACCACGGACGTGCCGTTCCCCGTCGACGTGGGCGACGAGCTCACCGTGGCCGTCGTCAGCCACGGGGACCGGCTCTACGCCATCGAGGACCAGTGCAGCCACGGCAACGTGCCACTGTCCGAAGGTGACGTGGAAGGCGACACGATCGAGTGCTACCTGCACGGATCCGTCTTCGACCTGGCCACCGGCCGCCCGCTCAACCTGCCCGCCACCGAGCCGGTGCGCGTCTTCGCGTGCCGGATCGAGGGCGACGACGTCCTCATCGACGTCGACACCCCCACCGACGACTACTGATCCCAGACACGAACACTTCAGGAGAAACAACCAATCATGTCCACCCTCGTCATCTCCGACCTGCACGTCGACGTCCTCACCGAGGACGGCCCCAAGCAGATCCTCAAGGGCGTCAACCTGACCATCAACCCCGGCGAGATCCACGCCCTCATGGGCCCCAACGGCTCCGGCAAGTCCACCCTCGCCTACGCCATCGCCGGCCACCCCAAGTACGAGATCACCCAGGGCACCGTCACCCTCGACGGTGAGGACCTCACCGAGATGGGCGTAGACGAGCGCGCCAAGGCCGGCCTGTTCCTGGCCATGCAGTACCCGGTGGAGGTGCCCGGCGTCTCCGTGGCCAACTTCCTGCGCACCGCCAAGACCGCCATCGACGGCGAGGCGCCGAAGGTGCGCACCTGGGTCAAGGAGGTCGAGGAGACCCTCTCTGGCCTGCAGCTCGACAAGTCCTTCTCCGGCCGCTCGGTCAACGAGGGCTTCTCCGGTGGTGAGAAGAAGCGCCACGAGATCGCCCAGCTGCAGCTGCTCAACCCCAAGGCCGCGATCCTCGACGAGACCGATTCCGGCCTCGACATCGATGCGCTGCGCATCGTCTCCGAGGGCGTCAACAAGTACTCGGCGCAGGGCGACCGCGCCGTCGTGCTGATCACGCACTACACGCGCATCCTGCGCTACATCGAGCCCACCTTCGTGCACGTCTTCGTCGACGGCCGCATCGTGGCCGAGGGCGGCAAGGAACTGGCCGAGAACCTCGAGGCCGAGGGCTACGAGAAGTACATCAAGGAAGCTGCCAACGCCTGATGTTGGACACCTTCCGGATCCGGACCGACTTCCCCATCCTGCAGCGCAGGGTGGGGGAGTCCCCGCTGGTCTACCTCGATTCGGCGAACACGTCGCAGAAGCCCCGCCAGGTGGTCGACGCCATCGCGGAGCACTACCTGCAGCACAACGCCAACGTGGCGCGCGCCATGCACCTCCTGGGTGCCGAGGCGACCGCGGCGTTCGAGGATGCCCGCGAGAAGGTCGCCCGATTCATCGGTGCTGCCCGCGCCGAGGAGGTCGTCTTCACGAAGAACGCCTCCGAGGCGCTCAACCTGGCGGCCAACTCCCTCGGCGCCGGGCTCCAGCCCGGTGACGAGGTGGTGATCTCCGTCATGGAGCACCACTCGAACATCGTGCCGTGGCAGCTCGTGTGCGAACGCACCGGCGCCACCCTGCGCTGGTTCGACATCACCGACGACGGCCGCCTCGACCTCGAGGCCGCCGAGCGCGACCACCTCATCAACGAGCGCACGAAGATCGTCTCGCTGACGTGGGTGAGCAACGTGCTCGGCACGCACAACCCCGTCACCGCGATCGCTGAGCAGGCGCACGCCGTCGGGGCGAGGATGGTGGTCGACGCGTCGCAGGCCGTGCCGCACCAGGCCACCGACGTGGCCACGCTGGGCGCGGATCTGGTCGCCTTCACGGCGCACAAGATGCTGGGGCCCACCGGCATCGGCGTGCTGTGGGGCTCCTACGACCTGCTCGCCGAGCTGCCGCCGTTCCTGGGCGGCGGCGAGATGATCGAGGTCGTCGAGATGGCGCGCTCCACCTACGCCCCGCCGCCGCACCGGTTCGAGGCGGGCACCCCGCCCATCGCGCAGGCAGTGGGCCTGGGCGCTGCCATCGACTACCTGGACGGGATCGGGATGGCGGCCATCGCCGAGCACGAGCAGGAACTGACGAGCCACGCCCTGGCCAAGCTCACCGCCATCGAGGGGCTGAGCATCCTCGGGCCCACCGCGGCCGTGGACCGCGGCAGTGCGATCTCGTTCAACCTCGACGGCGTGCACCCACACGACGTGATGCAGGTGCTCGACTCCAGGGGCGTCGCCATCCGTGGCGGCCACCACTGCGCCCGACCGCTCCACAAACGGCTCGGGTACCAGAGTTCGACGCGCGCCTCGTCCTACCTGTACACCACCCCCGCGGAGATCGATGCACTTGCCGATGCGCTGGTGTTCACCCGCGACTACTTCGCCCCGCGATTCAAGGGCTGACACCTATGAACATTGACGAGCTGTACCAGACGATCATCCTCGACCACTACCGCGAGAAGCACCACTCGGGCCTGCGCGAGCCGTACCAGGCCGAGGTGCACCACGTGAACCCCTCCTGTGGCGACGAGCTCACCCTGCGCGTGCAGATCGACGACGGGGAGTTCACCGACATCTCCTACGACGCGGAGGGCTGCTCCATCTCGCAGGCCTCGGTGTCGATCATGACCGACCTGCTCATCGGCAACTCCGTCGGGCACGCCATGGAACTGCACGACCAGTTCCTCGAGGTCATGCACAGCCAGGGGGCCATCACCCCCGACGAGGATGTCTTCGAAGACGCCATCGCGTTCGCCGGCGTGTCCAAGTTCCCCGCCCGCGTCAAGTGCGCGCTGCTGGGCTGGTCCGCCATGAAGGACGCCACCATGCAAGCCACTGCGGACGCTGGTTGAGCCGTCCGTCTCCGAGCTTGCGAGGAGCGCGGACGCGTCGAAACCGCCAAGCATCACTCACGCCGAAACCGAAGGAACCGAAATGACCGAACCCCGCCCCAGCGACCTGGTGAAGGACGACCTGCCCGACGTGCCCCTGGGCGCGCCGGCCACCCCGTCGGCGATCCCCTCCGAGGAGGAGATTTTCGAGGCGATGAAGGACGTCGTCGACCCCGAGCTCATGGTCAACGTGGTCGACCTCGGCCTCGTCTACGGCGCGCAGGTCGACGACGAGGGCAACGTCACCGTCGACATGACGCTGACCTCGCCCACCTGCCCGCTGACCGACAAGATCGAGTACGACACCAAGTACGTCCTCGACGGCCTGGCGAACTCCGTGACCATCAACTGGGTGTGGCTGCCGCCGTGGACCCTCGAGATGATCACCGAGGACGGCCGCGAGCAGCTCCGCTCCATCGGCTACAACATCTGACGCAGGTAAACTGGGGGCCACGACCCTGGAGGTGGTCCCCATGATCCAAGTCGAGCTGACAAGCATCGCGGTCGACACCCGTGGGCTGCCGGTGGTGCTTCTGAAGCCCGCCGTTCCGCAGCCGGACCTGGGGGTCATCCTGCCCATCTGGATCGGCGGGCAGGAGGCCACGGCGATCATGATGGCGCTGCAGGGCGCCGAGACGTCCAGGCCCATGTCCTACGACCTGATGGCCCGCCTGCTCGCCGCCCTCGACGCGACGGTGACGCAGGTTGCCGTCACACGGCTCGAGGAGGGCACCTTCTACGCCGAGATCACCGTCGAGACCCCCACCGGCCCGGAGGTGGTCGACGCCCGGCCGTCTGACTCCATCGCGCTCGCCATGCGCGTGCAGGCGCCCGTCTTCGTGGCCGAGGACGTGCTGCGCGCCGCCGGCATCCCCGAGGAACACGTCACGGACATCGAGGAGGAGGAGCAGGTGGAGAAGTTCAGCGAGTTCCTCGACTCGGTCGATCCCAACGACTTCCGCGGTTAGCCTTGGTGGGGACACCGATTCGGAGGAGCCCAGAGATGCCCACCATCACGACCACCAATGGCGTTGCCCTCAACTACACCGACACGGGAGGCGAGGGCCGGCCCCTCGTCCTGGTCCACGGCTGGCCGCTCTCCGGGGAGAGCTTCGCCGGCAACATCCCCGTGTTCGCCGACGCCGGGTACCGCGTCATCGCCTACGACCGCCGCGGCTTCGGCAAGTCCGACAAGCCGGCCGACGGCTACGACTACGACACGCTCGCCGACGACCTGAAGTCGCTGCTCGACGAACTCGACCTCGACGGCGCCGTCCTGCTCGGCTTCTCGATGGGCGGGGGAGAGGTGGCCCGCTACTTCGGCCGCCACGGTTCCCACCGCGTCGCCGGCGCCATCTTCTCCGGCTCCATCGCACCCGCCTTGTGCATCACCGACGACAACCCCGACGGCGCGATGCCGATGGACGGGTTCCAGGGCATGGCCGACCAGGCCCGCGACGATCGAGACAACTTCCTCGAACAGTTCGTCGGCTGGTTCTACTCGACGGAGGAGGGCGGCCTGCAGGTCGACGACGACGTGCGCGCCAAGGGCCTCGAGATCGCCAAGCAGTCGGATCCGTCCGCCGCGGCGGAGACCATCCTGATCTGGGCCACGGACCTGCGCGAGGACTGTCGAAGGATCGACGTGCCCACGCTCGTCATCCACGGCGACGGCGACATCAACGTGCCGATGGCCAAGTCGAGCCAGCGGATGCCGGAGTACGTCAAGGACGCCCGCCTCCACGTGATCCAGGGTGGGCCGCACGGCGCGAATGACTCGCACGCCGACGAGTGGAACAACGCGATCCTGGACTTCCTCAAGACCCTCTGAGCGGTCCCTGAGCGTTGCGCCCCGCGCAACGACGAAGGGCCCCCGCAGCGTGCGTGACACGCCAACCCTCGCTGGTTGGCAGACCGTCATGATGGCCAAGTAGTCTGCATGCGTCCAGACGAAAGGCCCCCATGACACGCTCCTCCGCCCCCGACCTCGTGCCGGTGGTTCGCCGGCCCCTCTGGCTGCTGCCGATCGACGTCGCGCGCGGCTTCCTCATCGGCATGGCGGAGCTCGTGCCGGGCGTCTCGGGCGGCACCGTGGCGCTGGTGACGGGCGTCTACGAGCAGCTGATCGGGTCGGCCAACCACGTGGTCACCGGCCTGCGTCGACTCGTCGCAGGGCCGGATCGCTGGCGTGGCTTCGTCACCGAACTGCGCCGTACCGACTGGCTGCTGATCATCCCCGTGCTCGTCGGCATGGCGGCTGCCGTGCTCGGCATGGCCGGCATCATGAGCAGCTTCGTGACGGGCTCGCCCGAACTGGCGCGAGGTCTGTTCCTCGGGATGGTCGCAGCCAGCGTGGTGGTGCCGCTGCGGATGCTTCCCGCGCGGAAGGAGGGCCGTCCGGCCTGGGTGGAGGCATTGACCATGCTGGCCGCCATCGTCGCGGCCTTCGTCATGACGAGCTTCGCGGGGGGCGCCGTCGTCGAGGACCCGGCGCTGCCCCTGGTCGCCGTCGCTGCGGCCGTCGCGATCTGCGCGTTGGTGCTGCCGGGCGTCTCCGGCTCCTTCTTTCTGCTCGCAGTGGGCCTGTACGCGCCCACGCTGGCCGCCGTCCACGAACGGAACCTGGCCTACATGGGGGCCTTCGCGCTCGGGGCCGCCGCCGGCCTCGCCGGCTTCGTCAAGGTCATCCACCACCTCCTCGAACACCACCGCCGCACGACGCTGATCGTCATGGCAGGCCTCATGATCGGCTCGCTGCGTGCGTTGTGGCCGTGGCAGTCGACCGCGGGCGGGCCTGACGGGAAGGGGGCCGGCGCGCTGCTGGCCCCCTACGCCCCGGTGCTGGGGCCGGTGCTCCTCGCGGTGCTGGGCGCCGTCGTCGTGATCGTGCTCATCGTCGTCGAGGACCGCATGAAGCCAGCGGAGAGATGACCGACCAGGGCAAGGGTGTCGCCTACGGGTTCGCCGCCTATGGCCTCTGGGGCCTCTTCCCGATCTACTTCATCCTGTTCGAGCGCTCCGACGCGCTCGAGGTCGTCGCCCACCGGGCCCTGTGGTCGCTGGTGTTCTGCGCGATCCTGCTCACCGTGCTGCGCCAGTGGGGATCCCTCAGGACGGTGCTCGCTGACCGGCGCACGACGGCCTCGCTCGCCGTGGCCGGCATCCTCATCGTCGTCAACTGGTCGACCTACGTCTTCGCCGTCCTCGCGGGGCACACGCTCGAGACGGCGCTCGGCTACTTCATCAACCCGTTGGCCGTCGCCGCGTTGGGCATCATCTTCCTGGGCGAGCGGCTCCGCCCCATGCAGAAGGCCGCAGTGGGCTTCGGCGTCGCATCGGTGGCCGTCATGGTCATCGCCTACGGGCAGGTGCCCTGGGTGGCGCTGGTGCTCGCCTTGTCGTTCGGCACCTACTCACTCGTGAAGAAGGTGGCCGGCCGCTCGGTGGGCGCCGTGGCCGGCCTGGCCGTCGAGACGGGCGCCGTGGCCCCGCTCGCGTTGGGCTTCATCGCCTATCTGGCCATCACCGGGCAGTCGACGGCGACCGGTGGCTACGGCGCGCTGCTGACCACGACGGGCATCGTCACCGCGATCCCGTTGCTGCTGTTCGCCGCGGCCGCGCGTCGCGTCTCGATGGTGACGATCGCGATCCTGCAGTACATCGCCCCGATCGGCCAGTTCCTGCTGGGCTGGCTCTACTTCGGCGAGCCGATGCCACTGAGCCGGTGGGTGGGTTTCGGTCTGGTCTGGGTGGCCGTTGCCCTCTTCGTCGGTGACGCCGTGCTGGTCACGCGCCGCCGCCGCACGGGCATCTTTTAGGCCGTGTGGGCGATCTCCACATTTTGGGCAGGTGAGGTCCTGGACCGCCGTTGTCCACAGCTAGAGTTGCGCGCATGTCCCACCGCTGGTTGCCGCCGTCGTTCCTCGGGCTCGCCGCGCTTGGCGCGCTCGGGATTGCCATCTGGGCCGCAGGGCAGGGGGTGGGCTGGCTCGTCTTCCTCCCCTTCCTGGCGCTCGCGGGGGCGTTGGCGTTGTGGAAGTTGCCGCAGGGTGCCTCCTACACCTTCACCCTGGCCGCCGTGGCCATCATCGTCCCGGTCGTTTTCCTCGGTGAGCTGTGGCTCTACTTCCTGCCCTCGGCGCTGCTGGCGCTCATGGCTGCGGCGTTGAGGCTGGTGGCCGCTTCTCGCCGGGCGGTCCGATGAGGTCGATCGCCCCGGCCGATCGGCCCTGGCGCCGACGCCTGCACGAGGTCAACGATGAGCCCGCGCCCTGGGTCTACAAGTACCCGGCACGCTGGCTGGCGAAACTGGTCCTGCCGCTGTTCATCCGTAGGCACTGGCTGGGCCAGGAGCACGTCCCGCATGAGGGGGGCGTGATCTTCGTGGGCAACCACATCTCCAATGCCGATCCGATCCCCGTGGCGGAGTACCTGGTCTGGGCAGGCCGCTGGCCCCGCTTCCTCGGCAAGGCGGAGGTCTGGCGTTGGCCGGTCATCGGTTGGATCGCCCGCACCACCGGCCAGATCCCCGTGTACCGCGACTCCGAGCGGGCCGGCGACTCCCTCGTCGAGGCGCGGCGCGCGCTGGCCGAGGGCCTGGCCATCTTCATCTACCCCGAGGGCACCATCACCGACGACCCGGACCTCTGGCCCATGACCGGCCGACGGGGGGCCGCGCTACTCGCGCTCGAGACCGGCGCCCCCGTCGTGCCCGTGGCCCAGTGGGGCGCCCACCACATCATGGGTGGCCGGTACGTGGAATGGCGCCGGCTCCTCGGCGGCCGGCGCGACGTCGTCATCCTTGCCGGCCCACCCGTCGACCTCAGCGAGTTCCGGGCGCGGATGCCCGCCCATGGGGAAGCGCCGAAGGAACTTCTCGATGAGGTCACCGACCACCTGCTCGACGTGCTGACCCACATGGTGGCTGAGCTGCGCGACGAACCCTCGCCTGACGGGAGGTGGGACATGCGTGTTGGCAGGCGTGTGACTAAGCTGGCCTGACAGGTCGCCGGGTTTCGACACCACTCGTAGAACTCGCGGGCTCAACCAGCGTTTGGAGGCACATGTGAGCAAGCGGATCCGCGTCGCACTGATCTTCGGCGGACAGTCGTCGGAACACGGCATCTCCTGCTTGACGGCATCGTCCGTCCTGAAGTCCATCGACAAGGAGCGCTACGACGTCCACGGCGTCGGCATCTCCAGGACCGGCCGCTGGACGCAGGTCCCGCTCGAGGTCATCGAGGGTTACCGCATCGTCGACGGCGAGGCTCCCGAGGTCGCCGAACCCACCCACGACGCTGTGTGGATGGTGGGTGAGGACGGCTGCGAGGTCGCCACCCGCAACGGCGAGGAACTCGTCGACATCAACGGCATCGACGTCGCCTTCGCACTGCTGCACGGCCCCTTCGGCGAGGACGGCACCCTGCAGGGCATGTTCGAGATGATGGGGATCCGCTACGTGGGCTCCGGAGTCACCGCGTCCGCCGTCGGCATGGACAAGCACTTCATGAAGGTCGCATTCGAATCCGCCGGCCTGCCCGTGTGGCCCTATGTCACCGCCACTGCCCACCGGCTCCGACACCACCGGGAGGCCGTCCTCGACGAGGCCAACCGCCTCCAATACCCCCTCTTCGTCAAGCCCGCCCGCGGAGGCTCCTCGATCGGCATCGTCCGCATCACCGAGCCCGAACAGCTCGAGGCGGCCATCGCGGAGGCGCAGGAGTTCGACCCCAAGCTGGTCATCGAGCAGGGCTTCACCGGCGCCCGCGAACTCGAGGTGGCGGTGCTGGGCGACCCGGAGCATCCGGACGGCTGCCGCGCCTCCGTCCTCGGCGAGATCCGCGTCCAGGCCGAGGACGGCTTCTACGACTACGAGGCCAAGTACTTCGACGAGGACGGCGCCGCGCTCGATGCGCCCGCCCACATCGACGACGACCTCGCCGCCGAGATCCAGGCCCTCGCCGTGCGCGCGTTCCACGCCGTCGACGCCGAGGGCCTCGTCCGCGCCGATTTCTTCGTCACCGACGACGGCGGCGTGTTCATCAACGAGGTCAACACCATGCCCGGCTTCACCGAGATCTCCATGTACCCCACGCTCTGGCAGGAATCGGGCATGACCTACCCGGACCTCGTCGGCCGCCTCATCGACCTCGCCCTCGACAGGCCGGTGGGCCTCAGATGATCGGCGAGTTCGAGCTCATCGCGCGCATCACCGAGGGCCTCGAGGTCAACTCCGACGTCGTGCTGTCGGTGGGCGACGACTCCGCCGTCGTCGCGCTCCAGGGCGACACCGTCGTGTGCACCGACATCCTCATCGAGAACGTCCACTTCAAGCGCCAGTGGAGCCCGGCGCACGCCGTCGGCCGCAAGGCCGTGGCAGTCAACGTCTCCGATCTGGAGGCCATGGGCTGTCGCCCCTCCTCGGTGGTCGTCGCGCTCGCGTTCCCCAAGGACCTCAACCCCCAGTGGGTCGTCGACTTCGAGCAGGGCGTGCGCGACGAGTGCGTCGCCGCCGGGGTCAGCCTCATCGGCGGCGACATGTCCCGCTCCGAGCACATCGTCGCCTGCGTGACTGCCATCGGCGACACCATGGGCCGCACCCCCGTCACCCGCGGCGGCGCCCAACCGGGCGACTCCGTTGCCATCCGCGGGAACCTCGGCCTCAGCGGCGCCGGGCTCGTGGTGTTGCAGCGCGGCTTCGGCTCACCCAAGGACGCCGTCGCCGAGCACCTGACGCCGTCGGTCCAGTACGGCCAGGGCCTCGTCGCGGCCGACGCCGGGGCCACCGCCATGATCGACGTCTCCGACGGTCTGCTGGCCGACCTCGGGCACGTCTCCGAGCAATCGGGCGTCCGGATCGACGTCGACACCAGCCTCCTGAAGGTGCCGGACCCGGTGGCCCGCGTGGCCGCCGCCACCGGCAAGCCCGCCATCGGCTTCCTGCTGGCCGGGGGAGAGGACCACTCGCTGGCCGCCACCTTCCCCGCCGGCACCGACCTGCCCGATGGCTGGGTGCGCATCGGCGAGGTCCGCGAGGGCGAAGGCGTCACCGTCGACGGCGAGGCCTACGACGGCGAACGCGGCTGGGACCACTTCGGCTGACCCCTCGATACGTTTCGCTCGTTCCTGGCGAAGCACTCGCGAGGTAAATGCTGTTGCCGGGGTGTGTGATGTCGGAGCAGAAGCCGACGTCGGCTAGGGTGACGAACATGGCGACTCGCGGATCTTCCCCTTCGCGAAGCACCACCAAGACGCGCGCGTCTTCCTCCGGTGGTGCCAAGCAACGTACCTCCAAGTCCACGTCGACCCGATCTCGCACGGGCTCGACGACGGCGCGGACCCGGAAGCAACCCGCAGCGAAGGCGCCGGCGCGAAAGCCCCAGAAGCAAGGCCCCGGCGTCGGCACGACGATCCTCACCGGCATCGGCAAGGGCATCGCAGGCCTGTTCATGGGCATCGCCTCGGGCATTGGCTGGATGGCCCGCAGCGTCGGCGGCGCCGCGCAGGACGTCGACCCCAAGCTCCGCCGCGACGGCTGGGGCCTCGTGCTCCTGACGCTGGCGATCATCGTCGCCTCCCGCTTCTGGTTCAACCTCGACGGCAGCATCGGCCAATGGCTCGACATGGCCATCAGCACCGTGTTCGGCTCGCTGTCCCCGGTCGTGCCCGCCGTGCTGTTCTACGGCGCGTGGCGCGTGCTGCGCCACCCCCGCGACGTCGACGAGGCGCCGCGCACCGGCCTCGGCTGGTTCCTGATCACGCTCGGCTCGCTCGGCCTGGTGCACGTCGCCAACGGCCTGCCCCGCCCCAACTCCGAGGGCATGGAGGCCGTGCGCGAGGCCGGCGGCGTGCTCGGCTACGTCTCGTCGTCCATCCCCACCGACCTGCTGACCGCGTGGGTCTCGGTGCCCGTGCTC
>DURG01000009.1 GCA_012837465.1 Propionibacterium sp.
GCGAGAGCACCGACGGTGGCCATGAGGGACATGCGGGTACGGATGGTCATGGGGTTCTCCTTGTTCGTCGTTGAATGGAAGGGGTCTGGAATGGATGGGTGAACGGAAGGGCCTGGGGCCGTCGGTCGGGCAACGGCATCACCCACCCGCGGTGTGGCGTTCAGCGACCCTCTGCTGCAGCAGCACGGCGATGACGATGATCGCGCCCTTGGCCACGGCTTGGGTCGAGGTGTCGAGGTTGTTGAGGGTGAACACGTTGGTGAGTGTGGTGAAGATCAGCACGCCGAGCACGGTGCCGACGATGGTGCCCCGGCCGCCGCTGAGCAGCGTGCCGCCGATGACCACCGCGGCGATCGCGTCGAGTTCGTAGAGCTGCCCGTGGGTGGAGGTGCCGGTGGTGGTGCGGGCCATGATCATGACCGCGGCGATGCCGCAGGCGACTCCTGCCAGCACGTATAGGAGGGCGGTGTGCCACTTGATGCGGATGCCGGCCAGGCGCGCCGCCTCCGCGTTGCCGCCGACGGCGAGCGTGCGGCGCCCGAAAGTGGTGCGGTTGAGCAGGATCCAGCCGGCCGCCGCGACGAGGGCGAAAATGATCACGAGCACCGGGATGCCGGCGACGTTGCCGCCGAAGAAGTCGATGAAATCGCGGTTCTGGATGATCTGGGTCTTGCGTTGCGCGATGATCTCGGCCATGCCGCGGGCGGCCGCGAGCATCGCCAGCGTCGCGATGAAGGGCGCCACCCTGCCGAACGCGATGAGTATCCCGTTGATCGCCCCACAGCCCGCGCCGACGGCGATCGCGGTGAAGACCATGATGATCCAGTGGAAGTCCTCGGCCATGGTCTGGGTGGCCAGCGTCGTGGCCCACACCGTGCTCAACGCGACGATTGCGCCCACCGACAGATCGATGCCGCCACCCGAGATGACGAAGGTCATGCCGATGCTGACCACGCCGATCACCGAGCCCAGCCGCAGGATGGTGAGCACGTTGTCGATGCTGAGGAAGCGTTCGCCAGCGGTGGCGAAGCCCACGAGGCACAACAGCAGCAACGCGATGATGAGGCCCATGTTGAGGCCGAAGGCGCTGTTCAGGAAGCCGCGGATGCCCCCGGCCTTGGGCTCCACGCCCGGATGGTTGGCAGCAGTGCTCACGCCGCTTCTCCCTTCAAGATGATGTCGAGAACCTTGTGTTCGTCGAGCTCGTCGGCGGGCCCGTCGTGGAGGACGGCGCCATCGGCGAGGACGAGCACGCGGTCGGAGAGGCCGAGGACCTCGGGGATCTCGCTGGAGACGACGACCACGGCGCACCCGTCGTCGCTGAGTTGTTGGATGAGGCCGTAGATCTCGGACCTGGCCCCGACGTCGACGCCGCGGGTGGGTTCATCGAGCAGGAGGATGCGGCTGCCGTGCTGCAGCCAGCGCGCCAGCACCACCTTCTGCTGGTTGCCGCCGCTGAGGGTGCGCATCTCGCGTTCGAGGTTGCGGGGCCGCAGTTCGAGGGAGTCGGCGTGCTGCTGGGAGGATTTCAGCTCCGAGCCGCGGTCGATGAAGCCGACGTTGGCGAACTCGGGAAAGCTGGCGAGCGAGATGTTGTTGGCCACGGAGTGCCCCAGCACCAGGGCCTGGCTCTTGCGCTCCTCGGGGCAGAGGCCCACGCCGGCCGAGACGGCCGAGGGCACGGAGCCGTTGGCGAGCTTCTTGCCCTCGACGACGATGGTGCCGGAGTCTGCCCGTCGCGCCCCGAAGATGGTCTCGAGGATCTCGGAGCGGCCCGCGCCGACGAGGCCGGCGATGCCGACGACCTCGCCGGGGTGTACCTCAAAGCTGACGTCGTGGAACTCTCCGTCGCGGGAGAGACCCTCGACGGTAAGCATCGGCTCGGCCCGTCTGTCCGGCGCCTTGCGCGGGGGGAAGGCGTACTCGATGGTGCGGCCGGTCATCAGCTTGATGAGCTCGGTCTTCGGGGTGGACCTCGCATCGAGCCCGGTGGCGACGGTCTTGCCGTCCTTGAGGATGGTCACCCGGTCACCCACCTCGCGGATCTCCTCGAGGCGGTGCGAGATGTAGATGACGGCCACGCCCGCCGCCGTCAGCTCTCGCACGACGCTGAACAGCTGATCGACCTCACCCGAATCGAGGACCGCCGACGGTTCGTCCATCACCATCACCTTCACGTCGCGCGAGAGCGCGCGTGCCATGCTGACGATCTGCTGGCCGGCCGCAGAGAGTCGGCCGACCTCGATGGTGGGCGAGATGTCGCTGTGCCCGAGTTGGGTCAGGAGCTTCACGGCACGCTCACGGGTCGCGCGCCGCTGGGAGAAGCCGAACGAGCTCAGCTCGTGGCCGAGCATGATGTTCTCTGCGACGGTGAGCCCCGGGACGAGGTCGAGCTCCTGGTACATCGTGGCGACGCCCGCATCCATGGCCGCTTGGGGATGCGCGAATCGGACCGGCCTGCCCTCCCAGACGATCTCCCCCTCGTCCGGCTGGTGCACCCCTGCCAGCACCTTGATGAGGGTGGACTTGCCGGCGCCGTTCTGGCCGAGCAGGCAGTGCACCTCGCCGGGCCGCACGTCGAGGTCCACGCCCGCCAGCGCGACCACGCCGGGGAAGCGCTTCACGACGCCGCGCATCTCGAGTAGGGGTGCGGTCTCGGGAGCTCCGCTCTGAGCTGTCATGCAACAAATGTCACCCTACTTCTGCTGGATGTCAAGCAAAAGTTGAACTTTGATGGTTAAAAGTTATGGATTCGGGATCTGGCTTGGGTCTGCAGTTCGTTTTAAGAGGGGGGTGTGGTTGACTTTCGGACATGTCTCTGAGGGCAACGCAGCGAACCGCCGACGCGAGCAACGGTTACCAGCCCGGTGCCTCCGCCGTCGACGCCCTGACGCTGCACGCCCGTGAAGCCCGCGAGGTGCTGTGGGTGATGCTCGACGGACGCACCCGGACCCGCGCCCAACTGACGACCGAGACCGGGCTTGCCCGTTCGACGATCGGCGCCCAGCTCGACGCATTACTCGAGAGCCAGTTGCTCTCCCCCGTCGGCGAGGCCGCGTCCACCGGTGGGCGCCCGCCCGTGCAGTTCCGCTTCAACCCCGACGCCCGCGTCGTCCTCGCGGCGGATCTCGGCGCGAGCCACGCCACCCTGGCACTCACCGACCTGGCCGGGCGCGCGATGGGTACAGTGCACGAGCCCATCAACATCGCCGACGGGCCGGAGCAGGTGCTCGACTGGGTGCTGGAGCAGGGCCAGCACCTCATTGACGACAGCGGCCGCCGGGCCGACCTGGTCGGCGTCGGCATCGGCGTACCCGGCCCCGTCGAACACTCGGCCGGCCGGCCGGTGCGTCCCCCGATCATGCCGGGTTGGGACGGCTTCGACATCCCCGCCTACGTGCAGCGGGGCCTGTCGGTGCCCGTGCTCGTCGACAACGACGTCAACCTGATGGCGCTGGGCGAGCACATCCTCGTCCACCGGAAGGTCGAGCACCTGCTGTTCATCAAGGTGGCGACGGGCATCGGCTGCGGCATCATCACGGGTGGGCAGTTGCACCGGGGCGCGAAGGGCGCCGCGGGGGACCTCGGCCACGTCTTCACGCCATCCGGCGAAGGGGTGCTGTGCCGCTGCGGCAACACCGGGTGCCTGGAGGCAGTGGCCAGCGGCCCCGCCATCGCCGCGCGCCTGCGGGAGAAGGGCCTCGACGCCCACACCTCGCTGGACATCTTCAAGCTGATCGAGGGCGGCAACATGCTGGCTGCCGCGGAGCTGCGCGAGGCGGGCCGCATGATCGGCGACACGCTCGCCGCCTGCGTGAGCCTGCTCAACCCGTCGATCATCGTGCTCGGCGGCGTCCTCAGCCGCGCGGGCGACCACCTGCTGGCCGGCGTCCGGGAGCGGGTCTACACCCGCTCACTGCCCCTGGCGACGGGCGACCTCCAGATCCTCCCGGCCGGGACGGGACGCAACGCGGCCGTGGCCGGCGCCGCGGTGATGATGACCCAGCACGTGCTCGCGGTCACCCGCTGAGGCTCCCGCGGTGGGCGGATCCTCCCTACTGGAACCAGCCGAACATCGTGCAGCCGACGGTGAAGACCACCATCGCCACGAAGAGGAGGATCGTCAGGATCGCGCTCTCGGCCTCGCTGGGCTGCTTGTGCTCAGCCTGGTACTTCTCGACGTCGAACTCCTCGACCTCTGCGTTCATCACACACCTCCCAACCTGCTGAACTCGGACACCAGTGCCACCGCCAGGACGACGAAGACGACGGCCATGAACCCCGTGTACATCCACCGCCGCGGGTGGTCCGCGCCCCAGAAGCGCTTCAGGCTGACGATGCCGTTGACCACGGCGTAGACGCACAACGCGATGCCGATCGGCGCCGCCACCCAGCCGGCGAGGCTGAGGATGGGCACCAGGACCGGCACCACCACGTACGTGATCACGCACCGCACGGCGGAGACCACCACGGAGGTGCGGAAGGCGGCGTGCGCGCCTGCGCTGGACGTGCGGCCCGTCACGCCGAGCAGGCGGCGCATGAAGCGATCGGCCGCCGCGTCGGACCGGAACGCACCCTGCTGGGGCGCGAGGGCCCGGGTTTCGGAGACGGTGCTCATGGCGTGGCCACCGCCTCGGGGACCTCGCGCGGGTGGTAGTGGCGCCACAGCCGGATGCCGCCGAAGACCGCCAGCGCGACCCCCAGCCCGCCGATGATGACGCCCACCATGAGGCCGAGGTAGATGGGGCTCATGAACGCGTCGTCCCCGGCGCCCTCCGACATCACCCCGCTCAGGAAGCCGAACAGGGGCGCGAGGGCGGCGATCGCCACCCCCAGCAGCGTGGCCCAGAAGCCGGGCGCGACGGGCACGAGCCGGACGGGACGGCCGGACTGGAGCGGATCGAGATCAGTGGACATCGGGGATCATCCTTCCGAGGAGCGGTCGACGACGGACAACGGCTTGCGCGGGACGACGGGTTCCTCGTCGTTCCCGGTGAACTTCTGGACGGCGTTGACGAGCGGGCCGACGATGTCCATCGGAAGCGGGAACACGACGGTGGAGTTCTGGTCCGCGCCCAACTCCAGGAGGGTCTGGAGGTAGCGCAACTGGAGCGAGGCCGGCGCCTCGCTGAGGGTGAGGGCCGCGTCGCGCAGTTCCTGCGACGCCTGGAGCTCACCGTGGGCGCTGATGACCTTGGCGCGCCGCTCGCGCTCGGCCTCGGCCTCGCGCGCCATGGCCCGCTGCATCATCTCGGGGATCTCGACGTCCTTGATTTCGACGACGGACGCCTCGACGCCCCACTCCTTCGTCTGCGTGGCGATGGAGCGCGCCAGGTCCTCGTTGAGGTCCGCGCGGTGCGCGAGGAGGGTGTCGAGGTCTGCGCGGCCGACGACCGAGCGCAGCGTGGTCTGGGCGAACTGCGAGGTGGCGATGGCGTGGTTCTCCACGGCCATCACCGAGAGCACGGGATCGGTCACGCGGAACATGACCACGGCGTTGACGCGGGCGGTCACGTTGTCGCGGGTGATGACCTCCTGCGGCGGGATGGTGAGCGTGACCGTGCGCAGGTCCACGGGCACCAGCTTGTCGAAGAACGGGATGCGGAAGACCAGGCCGGGCCCGAGGGCACCGCGCAGGCGACCGATGCGGAAGGCGACCACCCGTTCGTACTCGCGCACGATGCGCAGCGACGCGAACAGGAAGGCGACCACCAGCAGCAGCGCGAGGATGATGAGGACGACCTCAGTTGGCATTTTCGGTTCTCCTGTCTGACGCATAGCTGCTGCGCAGGCGGGCGAGCGCCGCGGCTGCGGCCTCGCGGTCTTCAGCGGTCTGGTCCGCGGTGCGCACGACGGCGCCCATCGGATCGGCGGGGGTGCGCTTCAGGAACGCCCACAGCGGGATGGCCGCCATGGCGATCAGCACCGTCGCACCGATGGTGAGGACCTGGCTCGGCCAGTGCTCCACCATGAACGTCGACAGCGCCGGCCACAGCACCGCCAGCACCGTCACGGCGCAGGCGATGCCGCGGTGGAAGCGCGCGGATTCGGAAGCGGGCCACGGGTCGACGTGGCGCCGCATCTCGCGGCCGTCATTGGACGTGGTGCACGTGTCCTTCACCGGGCACGAGTTGCACACCAGCGGCAGCCCCCGGTAGCGCATGACCCGGTTCTCCGGGTCGAAGCTGCGCGGGTAGAGCCACTGGTCCTCCGGGCAGAGCCACGCGTCGTGGTTCTCGTGGTAGACGAACCCGCCGCTGCGGTCCTGCTGCATCCGGCTGTTGGCGCGCCGGGCCATCTGGTCGATGGCGTAGGCGATCCCCAGCAGCACCAGCCCGTAGCCGGCGCCCAGCCAGGCGGCGAGTTCGATGTCGATCACGGCGTGTCCTCGGCTTCGAGGGGCTTGCGCCGATCCGAGGCGTACCTCGTCCGGCTCGGCGGGATCTCGTCGTCGGCCACCGCGGTGGCAGCGGCTGCGCCGGCGGGGGCGACGATGCCGGTGCGGTCCTCGCGGGCCTCGGCGTGCTCGATGACGAACAGCGTCTCGGGCTCCATGGCCTCGACGGTGGGCTTGATCGCGTGCCGCACGCCCAGCCAGCAGAGGTACACGAACGGCAGCACGCCGCCGACGAGGAACACGACGTCACCGGGCATCCGCAGCCATTCGAGGATCACGTTGCCGGGCTCGGCGATGTAGCCGAGCGTGCGGGCCTCGTAGTAGCCGTCGTTGACGGAGTGCCACAACTGCAGCACGCCCAGCGGCAGCAGCGTCGCGAACACCATCCAGGCCAGGCCGATGTTGAGGCACCAGAACGAGACCTTGGCCATCTTGTCGGACCACTTCTCGGGCTTGATGATGTACCTCAGCGCGAACAGGGCCATGCCGACGGCGAGCATCCCGTAGACGCCCATCATCGAGCCGTGCGCATGGTTGGCCGTGAGCGCGGTGCCGATCTGGTAGTACGACACGATCGGCAGGTTGATGAGGAAGCCGAACACGCCGGCGCCCACGAAGTTCCAGAAGCCCACGGCCACGAGGAACATCACGGACCAGCGGTGCGGGAACGGCGCGCTGCTGCGCGACTCCTGGCGCGAACCCAGTTGCAGGAAGGTCCACGCCTCGACGGTCAGGAACGTCAGCGGGATGACCTCGAGCGCGGAGAAGAACGCGCCCAGCGCCATGTGCTCGACGGGGGTGCCGGAGAAGTACAGGTGGTGCATGGTGCCGATGACGCCGCCCACCGAGTACAGGATCACGTCCATGAAGATGATCTGGATGGCGATCTTGCGGCGCACCACGCCGAGCATCACGAAGATGTAGGCGACCATGACGGTGGTGAACAGCTCGAGGAAGTCCTCCACCCACAGGTGCACCACCCAGAAGCGCCAGAACTCGGCGACGGTGAGCTGGGTGTCGTTGGTGGCCAGCAGGCCGACGGCGTAGAACGCGGGGATGGCCAGGCCGGCGTAGAAGAACAGCCAGGGCATGTTGAACTTCGACTCGGTGCGCAGCCGCGAGCGGATCGCCCGGTAGATGATCAGGATCCACAGGAACAGGCCCACCACGAGCAGGATCTGCCAGAAGCGCGGCAGGTCGAGGTACTCCCACTGCTGGTCGAAGAAGATCGAACCGGCGGCCCAATCGGGCCCGAAGGTGCTCACCGCGGTGCCGACGACCATGCCGCCGACGACGACGAACAGCGCGCCCAGCAGGCCGTACGCCAGCCAGTGCTGGCGCTTGGGCTCGCGGCCGGAGATGATCGGCGCGAGGAAGATGGCCGCGGCCAGGAACGCGGCGGCGGTCCACAACAGCGAGAGCTGCAGGTGCCACGTCCGGGCGAGGTTGAACGGCAGGAGGCGGGCCAGGTCGAGGCCGAAGAAGCTGTCGAGTTCGGCCCGGTAGTGCTCGACGGCGGCGCCGAGGGTGGCCTGGCCGAGGAACAGGATGGAGACCACGAGGAAGAACCACGCGGTGGCCTTCTGCGCCTTGGTGATGCCGACCTTGCCGGGCTGGCGGAACGACAGCGACGGGATCTCGCTGGACTGCCAGCCGATCTTCTTGCTCCAGCGGCCGTAGACGGCGAACAGTGCGCCGAGGCCGGCGAGCAGCGCGATCAGCGACATGGCGGACCACACGAGGATGTCGGCCGTCGGGCGGTTGTCGACGCGCGGCTCGGGCGGCCAGTTGTTGGAGTAGGAGTACTCGTGGCCGGGGCGCTCCGCGGCGCTGGCCCACGCCGTCCACCCGAAGAAGGCGGTCAGGTCGTGGATCTGGTCGGGATCGGTGATCTTGTTGGGCAGCAGGCCGTACTTGGTGGAATCGGTGCCGAAGAACTCGGCGTAGTGGCCCTTGATGGCCTCGAAGGCGCTGATCTGCTCGGGCGTGAACACGAGCGTGCCGGTGGCCTCGTCGTAGCGGTTCTCCCGCATGTGCTCGACGGTGGCGGCGGCCGGGTCCTGCTCACCGCTGGCGCGCAGTTGCTCCGTGACGTGCTCGGTGGCGAGGCGCAGGTACTCGGCGGTGTAGTCCGGGCCGAGGTAGGCGCCGTGGCCCATGATGGAGCCGTACTGCTGGAGGCCGCGGCGCAGGAAGATCTGCTGGCCCTCGGTGATGTCCTCACCGGTGAAGACCACCTCGCCGGATTCGCCCACCACCTGCTGGGGCACGGGCATGCCGTCGGTGTAGGTCCGATAGGCGAGGAAGCCCATCACGAAGAAGCCGAAGATGAACACCAGGGCGACGCCCTGCACCCAGCCCTTGGAGATGGTGAGTTCTGCCCTTGACGGTTGGAGATCCGGGTTGTTGTTGATGAGACTCACGGCGCCATCCCTGTCGTTGCGACTACACGTTTCGGGGAACACTAGCGGCCGAAAGCGGACTTTGTACAGCTTTCTCGTCTTAATCTGTCCGGAGGCCCCATTGCGGCCCGACAGCGCCTGTTGCTACTTGGACACTAGGCAATTTGGCCCGCACCCGTGCCGCTTTCGCCGAATACGCCGCGATCCACGTGGGAAACACGCCACTTGTGGGGTGCCAACAAAGTTCCCCGAACGACCTTGGCCCTTGCCCTCGCGCCTCCTGACACGCCCATCGGCAAAGCTGAACAACACCCGGATCCTTCCGGGCTGCCCGTCGTGCCAGGAGGAAGACTTGTTCCAGCGAATCGCCATCGTCAACCGTGGCGAGGCCGCCATGCGCCTCATCCATGCCGTGCGCGATCTCAACGCGGAGCACCCCGACCGGGACCCCATCGTCACCATCGCGCTCCACACCGACGCCGAGCGCTCGGCGATGTTCGCCCGCGAGGCCGACGAGGCCCACCCGCTGGGCCCCGCCGTCGAACGCCCGTACCTCAACCACGACCTCCTCGCGAAGGTCCTCACCGAGGCCCGCGCCGACGCCGTGTGGGTGGGCTGGGGATTCGTCGCCGAGGACCCGGCGTTCGCCGACCTCGTCGAGTCCCTGGGCATCACCTTCATCGGCCCCTCGGGCGAGGCCATGCGCAAGCTGGGCGACAAGATCGGCTCCAAGCTCATCGCGGAGGAGGTGGGCGTGCCCGTGGCGCCGTGGTCGCGCGGCGGCGTCCACACGCTCGACGACGCGCTGGCCGCCGCCGAGTCCATCGGCTATCCCCTGATGCTGAAGGCGACTGCGGGCGGTGGCGGCCGCGGCATCCGTCGGGTCGACTCGGCCGAGGACCTGGCCGAGGCCTACCAGCGCACCCGCGACGAGGCCGAGCGCGCGTTCGGCTCGGGCGTCGTGTTCCTCGAGAAGCTCGTCACCGGCGCCCGCCACGTCGAGGTGCAGCTCATCTCCGACGGCGACACGGCGTGGGCGGTCGGCGTGCGCGACTGCACGGTGCAGCGCCGCAACCAGAAGATCATCGAGGAATCCTCCTCACCGCTGCTGAGCCCCGAGGAGAACGCCCACATCAAGGAGGCCGCCGAGCGGCTGGCGCTCGCGGTGGGGTACAAGGGCGCGGGCACCGTCGAGTTCCTCTACCACCCCGGCGAGCGGCAGTTCGCATTCCTCGAGGTCAACACCCGCCTGCAGGTGGAGCACCCCATCACCGAGGTCACCAACGACTTCGACCTGGTCAAGGCCCAGATCCGGGTCGCGGCCGGCGAGAAGCTCGACGACCGGCCCACCGAGTTCGGCCACGCCGTCGAGGCCCGCCTCAACGCGGAGGACCCGGACCGCGACTTCGCGCCCTCGCCCGGCCTCATCACCCGCCTCGACCTGCCCGCGGGGCCGGGCATCCGCGTCGACACCGGCGTCGCCGAGGGCGACTCCATCCCCGCAGACTTCGACTCCATGATCGCCAAGGTCATCGCGTTCGGACGCACCCGCGCCGAGGCGCTGGGCCGGCTGCGTCGCGCGATGGCCGAGACCACCGTCGTCATCGAGGGCGGCGCCACGAACAAGAGCTTCATCCTCGAACTGTTGGCGCAGCCCGAGGTCACCGGGGTCGCGGCGCAGGGTCGCCGGGCCGCCGAGGTCGCCTGGGCCGACACCGGCTGGATCGACCGCGTCCGCGCCGACGGCGGGCTGGTCGCCGACGAGCACGCGGGGATCGCGCTGGTCGCCGCGGCCATCGAGGCCTACGAGGAGGCCACCCGCGTCGAGGCGGACCGGCTGCTCAGCACC
>DURG01000079.1 GCA_012837465.1 Propionibacterium sp.
ACACCCGCTTTAGGAGAGCGGTGCTCTATCCCCTGAGCTACGGGGCCAACCCCGTCAGGATACCCGCCTCCCCTGCCGCTTCGCATCACGGCACCCGCGGCAGCCAGAACGCTGCGGGTTCAGCGGAGGGAACCGTAGGTTACCTTGGCCTTCTCCAGCGCCGACACGTACCCGGCGCGCTCGTAGGCGTCGGCCGCGGCGTGGGCGGGGACGGCGAGCAGGCCGCGGGCCTTCTCCAACGACACCTCACGCGCGTTGAGCCACTGCCTCAGCCCCTCCACCAGCACCTGGGCATAGTCAGGGCCGCGGCGGATGAGCGCGGAGGTGCTCATCACCACGTCGGCGCCGGCCAGCACGTAGGCGATCACGTCGTCAGGGGTGTCGACGCCGGTGGTCGCGGCCAGCGAGGCCTTGACCCGGTCGCGCAGCACGGCGATCCAGGTGCGCGGGAGGCGCGCCTCGACGGGCGAACTCAGCGTCACGCCGGATTCGACAGTGACCCGGTCGACGTCGATGTCAGGCTGCAGGAAGCGGTTGAAGAGCACGAGGCCGTCAGCGCCGGCCTGGTCGAGGCGCAAGGCCATGTTGCCGACCGAGGAGAAGTACGGGCTGAGCTTGACCGAGACCGGGATGTCGACCTCGGACTTCACCGCCGCGACGATCTCCAGGTGGCGGTCCTCGACTGCGGCACCGGACATCGTGATGTCGCCGGGAACGAAGTAGATGTTCAACTCGATGGCGGACGCACCCGCGTCTGCCATCTGACGTGCCTTGTGCGTCCAGCCGCCCATGGAGGCACCGTTCAGCGAGGCGATGAGCGGCACATCGATCGCGTTGGCGCCCTCCTCGAGCAGCTTGAGGTACGCGTGGCTGGCATCCTTGCGTTCCGTGGTGGCCGACGGGAAGTAGCTCAACGCCTCGGCATAGGACTCCTCGTAGATCTCCTCCAGCACCGCGTCGGCCTCAGCCTCGCGCTGGATCTGCTCCTCGAACAGCGAGTACATCACCACGGCGCCCACGCCGCCGTCGGCCAGCGACTTGATGCCGTCGACGGTCTGCGACAGCGGGCCCGCGGAGGCGACGATGGGGTTGCGCAGTTCGAGACCGAGATAGGTCGTGCTCAGATCGGTCATACTTCCTTCCTCGGATCTTCGGCGAATTCGTCGGCCGCGCGGGCGGCCAACTGCTCGTACTCGCCCCACCTGCGGTCCACCTGGGCCTGCGCGAGCGCAAGCAAGCGGTCGGCCTCCTCCGGGTCGGAGGCCCGGAGCACGCGGTAGCGCAACTCAGCCGACTGGTACTCGGCCAGCGACAGCCTCGGCCGCGGGGAATCCAGCAGGAACGGGTTGCCGCCGTCCTCGCGGATGACGGGGTTGTAGCGCATCAGCGGCCAGTGGCCGGAGTTGACGGCCTTGTAC
The DNA here is from genome assembly GCA_012837465.1 of Propionibacterium sp. Taxonomy (GTDB): domain Bacteria; phylum Actinomycetota; class Actinomycetes; order Propionibacteriales; family Propionibacteriaceae; genus Arachnia. The sequence continues at coordinate 1,419 of DURG01000079.1, forward strand.
TGCTGGTCCAGGCCCTTGCGCATGTCGAAACCCTGGGCGATGCAGTGGCTGTAGGCGATGATCAGGCTCGGGCCGTCGTAGGCCTCCGCCTCCCGGAACGCCTTGAGCGTCTGCTGCGGGTCCGCGCCCATCGCGACGCGCGCGACGTAGACGGAGCCGTAGGCGGTGGCCTGCAGCGCGAGATCCTTCTTGTTGGTGGTCTTGCCACCGGAGGCGAACTTCGCGACGGCGCCCAAGGGCGTCGACTTCGAGGCCTGGCCGCCCGTGTTGGAGTAGACCTCGGTGTCGAGCACCAGGATGTTGACGTTGCGGCCGGAGGCGAGCACGTGGTCGAGGCCGCCGGAGCCGATGTCGTAGGCCCAACCGTCGCCGCCGACGATCCACACCGAGCGGCGCACGAGGTGGTCTGCCACGGAGCGGAGGTCCTCGGCGGCGGTGCCCTCGAGCTTGGCGATGAGCGGCTTGAGCTTCTTCACGCGCTCCATCTGACGGGCCATCTCTGAGCCCTGCCGCTGGGGAGCGTGGAGGATCTCGTCGACGAGCACGTCGTCGCCGATCTGGTCACGCAGTTCCTCCAGGCGACGGCGGGCAAGATCCTCGTGGAGGTCCGCGGCCAGCCGCATGCCCAGGCCGAACTCGGCGTTGTCCTCGAACAGCGAGTTGGACCATGCCGGGCCGCGGCCGTCGGCGTTCTTCGCCCACGGGGTGGTCGGCAGGTTGCCGCCGTAGATGGACGAGCAGCCGGTGGCGTTGGCGATCGTGGCGCGGTCACCGAACAGTTGACTGAGCAGCTTGAGGTACGGCGTCTCGCCACAGCCGGCGCAGGCGCCCGAGAACTCGAACAGTGGCTCCAGGAACTGGGTTCCGCGGATCGTGCCGAAGTCGACGTGCTCGCGCTGGTTCATCGGCAGTTCCTCGAAGAACTCGATGGCCTCGATGTCCTTCTCGCGCTCCAGCTTGGGCACGAGATTGATCGCGCGGCGCGACGGCTGGCCGATGGGCCGCACCGGGCACGCTTCGACGCACAGCCCACAGCCGGTGCAGTCCTCGACGTAGACCTGGAGCGTGTAACTGGTCGACGGGAGGCCGGCGGCGTTCAGCGGGGCGCTGAGGAAGCCCTCGGGCGCGCCGTCGAGTTCGGAGGTCGGGTAGGACTTGGCGCGCAGCACAGCGTGCGGGCACACGAAGGCGCAGTTGCCGCACTGGATGCAGGCCTCCTCGTCCCATTCGGCCACGATCTCGGAGATGTTGCGCTTCTCGAACTTCGTGGTGCCCGACGGGTAGGTGCCGTCGGCGGGCAGCGCCGAGACCGGCAGGTCGTCGCCGCGGCCCTCGAGCATCGTCGCGGTGACGGTGCGCACGAAGTGCGGGGCGCCGGCCGGCACCGGCGGGATGAAGCCGCGCTCCGACGTCGCATCGGCCGGGATCTCGAGCTGGTAGAGCTCGGCCAGGGCGGAGTCGACCGCGAGGTGGTTCTTGCGCACGACCTCCGCCGACTTCCGGGCGTAGGTCTTGGTGATCGCGTCCTTGATCTTGGCGATCGCCGCCTCTCGCTCCAGCACGCCCGAGATAGCGAAGAAACAGGTCTGCAGGATGGTGTTGGTGCGGCTGCCGAGGCCGGCGGCGCGAGCCACCTTCCCGGCATCGATGGCGTACACGTTGATGCCCAGGTCGATGATCTTGGCCTGCATCGGCTGCGGCAGCCGGTGCCACGTCTCCTCTGGCCCGTAGGGCGAGTTGAGCAGCAAGGTGGTGCCGGGGCGGGCGAACTCGAGCACGTCGACGCGCTCCAGGATGGACCAGTGGTGGCAGCCGATGAAGCCCGCCTGGCTGACCAGGTAGGGAGCCTTGATCGGGTTGGGCCCGAAGCGCAGGTGCGAGACGGTGCGGGAGCCGGACTTCTTCGAGTCGTAGACGAAGTAGCCCTGCGCGAACAGGCCCTCGGCCGAGCCGAGGATCTTGATGGTGTTCTTGTTCGCGCCGACCGTGCCGTCGGAGCCGAGGCCGTAGAACACGGCGCGCAGCGTCTCCGGATCCTCCAGGTCGAGGGAGGGGTCGTAGTCGAGCGATAGGTGGGTCACGTCGTCGTGGATGCCGACCGTGAACCGCGGGCGCGGCTCGTCCTTGGCCAACTCGTCGAAGATCGCCTGCACCATGGCGGGCGTGAACTCCTTCGACGACAGTCCGTAGCGGCCGCCGATCATCAGGGGGAGGTGCTGGCGTCGACCCTTGGCGACGGCCTCGCCCAGCACGGAGCTGACGTCGAGGAACATGGGTTCGCCGGAGGCACCGGGCTCCTTGGTGCGATCGAGCACCGCGAGCCGCTGCACGGTCGAGGGCAGCGCCTCCAAGAGGGCCTCGGTCGGGAACGGGCGGTAGAGGCGCATCTGGATGACGCCGACGCGGCCACCCTCGGCGTTGAGCTTGTCCACCACCGGGGTGACGGCCTCGATGCCGGAGCCCATGATGATGATGACGCGCTCCGCGTCCTCGGCGCCGTGGTACTCGACGAGGCCGTAGCTGCGGCCGGTGAGGCGCTCGAACTGGCCCATCGCATCGGTGAGCACCTTCGGCACCCAGTCGTAGAACGCGTTGGAGGTCTCGCGCGACTGGAAGTAGGTGTCCGGGTTCTGCGCCGTGCCGCGGATGAACGGGTTCGCCGGGCTGAGCGCGCGGGAGCGGTGCTCGAGCACGAGGTCACGCGGGATGTACTGGCGCAACTGGTCGTCGGTGATCCGCGTCATGGTGTTGAGCTCGTGCGAGGTGCGGAAGCCGTCGAAGAAGTGCACGAACGGCAGCCGGGTGCGCAGCGTGGCGTGGTGCGCGATGGCAGCCATGTCATGGGCCTCCTGCACCGACGCGGAGCTGAGCAGGCACACGCCCGTCTGGCGGATGGCCATCACGTCCTGGTGGTCGCCGAAGATCGACAGGCCCTGCGTGGCCAGCGACCGAGCGGCGACGTGGAACACCGTCGAGGTGAGCTCACCGGCGATCCGGTACATGTTCGGGATCATCAGCAGCAGGCCCTGCGACGCGGTGAACGTCGTGGAGAGCGCACCGCCCTGGAGGGCACCGTGCATGGCGCCGGCGGCTCCGCCCTCGGACTGCATTTCGATGACGGTGGGCACCGTGCCGTAGATGTTGGGCCGGCCGAGCGCCATCCATTCATCGGCCAGCTCGGCCATGGTGGAGCTGGGCGTGATCGGGTAGATCGAACACAGCTCGCTCACGCGGTAGGCGACGTCTGCTGCGGCCTCGTTGCCGTCGATGATGGCCTGCAGGTCGCTCATCGTGCTCCTCCCTCGGGGATCATCTCGATGGCGTGCACCGGGCACTGCTCGAAGCAGGTCGCGCACCCTGTGCACTTCTCGTAGTCGAAGCGATATCGGTGGCCCTTGCCGAGCTTGATGATCGCGTCCTCGGGGCAGGCGCCGTAGCAGCCGTCGCACTCGAAGCAGTTGCCGCAACTGAGGCAGCGCTGGGCCTCGAAGTGGGCCTCGTCGTGGGTGAGGCCGGCGACGATCTCACCGAAGCCGCCCATCCGCTCATCGACCTCGGTCTCGACGTGCTGGCGGCGCGCGTGGTCGCCGAAGTACCAGAGGTTCATCTCGTCGATGGACACGCCGGGGTTCTTCTGGGGCTCGATCCACTCCTCGGTGTTGAGCCAGGCGTCGATGCGGCGGGCGGCGCGCTTGCCGTGGCCGGTGCCGATGGTGACGGTGCGGTCCGAGGGCACTGCGTCGCCGCCAGCGAAGATGCCGGGCACCGACGTCATCAGGGAGTTGGGGTCCACGTCGACCACGTCGTCGTGGAAGCTCATGCCTGGGATGGCGCGGAGGAAGTCGGTGTCGGCGCGCTGGCCGAGCGCCAGGATCACGGTGTCGGCGGCGAGCTTCTCGAACTTGCCGGTGCCGCGGGCCTTACCGTCCTCGTCGATCTCCATGATCTCGACGGTGAGGTCCTCGTCGTGCATCTCCTTGATCGTGCGCAGCCAGTTCATCTTCACGCCCTCGGTCTGCGCGCCTTCGAGTTCCTCGGCGTGGGCGGGCATGTGTTCCTGCGCGCGGCGGTAGACCACGACCGACTCCTCGGCGCCGAGGCGGCGGGCGACACGGGCCGCGTCCATGGCGGTGTTGCCACCACCGTAGATGGCGACGCGGCGGCCGATGATGGGCCGTTCGCCGGAGGCGACGTCACGCAGGAAGCTGACGGCGTCGACGACGCGGGAGGCGTCGGTCGACGGGATGTCGACGCGCTTGGAGATGTGGGCGCCGACGGCGACGAACACGGCGTCGAAGCGACCCTCGGCCTGGGTGGCGAGGAGGTCCTTGATGGGGCTGTTCTGGCGGAAGACCACGCCGAACTCGCGGAGCCGGTCGATCTCGGCGTCCAGGATGTCGCGCGGGAGGCGGTACTCGGGGATGCCGTAGCGCATCATGCCGCCGGGCAGGTCGCCCGCGTCGAAGATCTCGACCTCGTGGCCGAGCTTGGTGAGGTGGTAGGCGGCGGACAAGCCGGAGGGGCCTGCGCCGACGACCATCACGCGGCGGCCGGAGCGGCGCCGCGGCTTGGGGTACTGCCAGCCCTTCTCGATGGCCATGTCGCCCAGGTAGCGCTCGACGGAGCGGATGCTGACCGCGGAATCGAGGTCCTTGCGGTTGCAGGCGGATTCGCAGGGGTGGTAACAGACACGGCCGTGGATGGCCGGGAAGGGGTTGTCAGCGACGAGTTGGCGCCAGGCGGCCTCAAGTTCGCCTGCCTTGATCAGGCGCAACCACTCCTGGATGTTCTCCCCCGCCGGGCATCCGGCGTTGCAGGGAGGCAACATGTCGAGGTAGATGGGCCTGCGCGAACGTACCGGCGCCACCCGCCCCCGGCTCGCACTGAGATCCGGCTGGACGGTCATGTCCATGCGTTCGGAGGTCATCCTCGTCCCCTTTCGTGGCTACTACCCGCAATAGTAGGGGGTGGGGGTATGCACGTGGGAGGAGGGGGTGTCGCTAAACGCCACTGAGCCGGTCGCCCCCGCGAAATGGGGGCAACCGGTTCAGTGACCAGCTCCTACTTCTGCTGCTCGGCGAGTGCGGCCTCGAGGTCGAGGTCCTTGATCTGCTCGATCACGGAGTCGAGCTGCTTGCCGCTGAGCATGCCGGCCTGGCGGAAGACGAGGTTGCCCTGCTTGAAGCCCATGATGGTGGGGATGGACTGGATCTCCAGGGCGGCGGCGAGGTCGCGGGCGTCCTCGGTGTCCACCTTGGCGAACACGACGTCCTCGTAGCGGGTGGAGGCCTCGTCGTAGATCGGCGCGAAACGCTTGCACGGCCCGCACCAATCGGCCCAGAAGTCGACGAGGACGATCTCGTTGTCCTTGACGGTGTTCTCGAAGTTTTCAGCAGTCAGGTCGGTGGTCGCCATGAGGACCCCTTTCGTCTTGATTCTCACGTGTGGAACGTGTCTCGGTGACGGGATATTCCACCTGTACGCCTTCGACCATACCCGCCGGGAGGGGTTGGGCCCACACCCGCAAGGTTCACTTGATCGCGATGATCCGGCGCATCGGGAGCGGGATCTTCACCGGCCCGATCTGGAGCCTCTGACCCAGGAAGTCCAGCGTGGCGGCGGTGCGGCCGGCGTCGACGGGGGCACGCAGGCCTTCGAGGAAGTGCTCGGCGTCCTCCTCGCTGGCGAGCTCGTAGTAATACTTGGCGCGCTTGTCCTCGGCCTTGGTGAGGCCGACCTCCGCGAGCGCGTGCTTCGCCTTGAACTCGGTGACGCCGGGCAGGTGGGGCGTGGTGCGCAGGTGGCCGCCGAGGCGACTCACGATGCGCAGGTCCTCGATGTTCGCCGGGCGCAGCGACGGCGTGAGCGCGGCGAACACGCCGCCCGGGCGCAGGACGCGGGCGGCCTCGGCGAGGAAGCGGGGGCGGTCCGCCACGACGGAGATGCCCAGCGAGCTGACCACCGCGTCGAAGCTGTTGTCGGCGAAGGGGAGGTAGGAGGCGTGGGCCTGCACGAGGGGCCCGCGGCCGCGGCGCTGGGCCTCGCGGAGTTCGGATTCGGAGCGGTCCAGCCCAATGACGGTGCGGCCGGGCTTCTGCAGGCGCTCGACCATGGCACCGGCGCCGCAGGCCAGGTCGAGCACGGTGGTGGCCGACGATGACACGGCGCGGGCCAACCACTCGTAGGGAGTGCGTTCGCCGCCGTAGGAGCGCGAGAGGACCTCCTCCATCGCGCCGGGCCTGCGGCTGCCGAACCACTTCAGGACGCCGTCGACCTCAGTCATCAGGGCTCACGAACATCAGTTCCGCGATCGCGTGCGCCACGTCGACGGAGGCGTCTCCGACATTGATCCGCACGCGGTTGTTGCCCGCGCGGACCGCCTCGAACGTCTTGGACGGGCCGAAGCCGGCGCGCGACAGCAGCGACAGGAGTTCGGCATCGGCTTGGAGGTTCTCGCTCATGCGCCGCAGCACGAAGCGCTGCGGGGCCTCGGTGACGAGGTCCGCGAGGGGGTCAGCGCCAGTGCGGAAGGGGGTGTGGTCAACGTCGACGCCGAGCTCGCGCAGGCCAGGAATGGGATTGCCGTAGGGCGAGCGGGTGGGCGAGTCGAGGATCTCGACGAGGCGCTTCTCCACGTCCAGGGAGATGACGTGCTCCCAGCGGCAGGCCTCGTCGTGGACCTTCTCCCACTCGAGGCCGATGACCTCGGTCAGGAGGCACTCGGCGAGGCGGTGCTTGCGCATGACCTCACGGGCCAGCTTCGCGCCGACCCTGGTCAGTTTGATGGTGCGGTCCTCGTCGACGAAGAGGAGTTCGTCGCGTTCCATGCGCGCGACGGTCTGGGAGACGGTCGGGCCGGACTGGTGGAGCCGCTCGGCGATCCGCGCGCGCAGCGGCGGCACGCCCTCCTCGAGAAGCTCGTAGATCGTGCGGAGGTACATCTCCGTGGTGTCGATCAGGTCGCTCAAGGCGGCCACCTCCTTCCCGGGCCATCCTATCCCCGCCGACGGGCGGGCATCCGGCGGTTCAGCCGAGGTGGCTGTGGAGATGGTGACTTCCGGGGGCTTGCGTTGAGCGACGCAGATGCCGCGGCAGGTGGTCTGGCCCCGCAGCGCGGCTCGCCATCCGTGCTGCGCTACTCGTTCCTCGTAGGCGACACGCTCAGGTCAGGGACCGACGATCCACTCGCCGCGGCGCACGACGCCCTTCAGCACGCCGTCGTCGTCGACCAGGCAGACGTCCGCGAACCGGCCGGGGGCGAGCTCGCCGACATCGTTGAGCCCATGCCAACGGGCGGGAGTCGTGGCGGCCATCAGGGCTGCATCGGGGATCGAGACGCCGACCTCCTGGACGACGAACTCGAAGGCGCGGGCCATGGTGAGCGTCGAGCCCGCGATGGCGCCCTGCGTGCCGTCGGTGGTGACGAGCCGCGCGGTGCCGTCCTTGACCTCGACCTCGAGCTCGCCCAGCAGGTAGCGGCCGTCGCCGATGCCGGTGGCGCTCATCGCGTCGGTCACCAGGGCGACGCGCTCGGGGCCGGCGGCGTCGATCGACATCGCGGCGATGACGGCCTTGTGGTGGATGCCGTCGCAGATCAGCTCGACCATCACGCGTTCGTCGGCCAGCAGCACCGGCACGGGGCCGGGCTCGCGGTGGTGGATGGAGCGCATGGCGGAGAAGAGGTGGGTGGCGATGTCGGCGCCCCACTCGATCGACTGCGCGGTGACCAGGTCGTCGGCATCGGAGTGGCCGAAGGCGACGTGTACGCCGGCCTCGACGAACCGTTTGGTGGCCCACTCGGAGTGGTCGCGTTCGGTGGCCATGGTGATCATCCGCAAGGCGGGGCCGCCGGCCTCGATGAGGCGCTCGACGTATTCGGGTTCGGGGTCGCGCAACAGTGCGGGGTCGTGGGCGCCCTTCTTGGCCTCGGCGAGGAAAGGGCCCTCGAGGTGGATGCCGGCGATCTCGCCGTCCTCGTAGAGGGCGCGCAGCACCTTCTCCTGCTCGACGAGCTTGTCGATGGGCTCGGTCACCGTCGAGCAGATGATGGTGGTGCTGCCCTGGCTGCGGTGGTAGTTGATGGCCTTCATGTTGGCCTCGCGGCTCGGGTCACCGAACGCGACGCCGACGGCGCCGTGGGTGTGGGAGTCGACGAAGCCGGGCACGGCCCAAAGCGTGCCTTCCCCCCCGCCTGCACCGGCCTCGACCGAGGCGATGCGATCGCCGTCGAAGGTGATCAGGGCATCCTCCACGACGCCCTTGGGGGTGACTGCGCGGGCAACTTTGATCTGCTGGACTGCCATGGTCCCCATCCAACACCCTCGCCCGGTGGACCACGATGTTGGGCGGCGAAATGCGCAACATCATTGAGGTGAGAAGATGGCCCGCATGATGTGGATCCCTGACGAGTTGCTCCCCGGCGACGGCCGGTTCGGTTCCGGCCCCGCGAAGATCCGCCCGGAGGCCCTCGACTACCTGGCCATGCGCAGCGACATCATGGGCACGTCCCACCGGCAACCCCCCGTGAAGCAACTGGTGGCCGCGGTACAGGAGTCCCTGGCAGAGTTGTACCGCATCCCCGCTGGCTACGAGGTGGTGCTCGGCAACGGCGGCTCCACCCTGTTCTGGGACATGGCAGTCTTCTCTCTCATCGAGCAGCGCTCGGCGCACGGTGTGTTCGGTGAGTTCTCCCGCAAGTTCGCCAAGGCCGCCACCCGCGCGCCGCACCTGGCCGATCCTGCCGTCTTCGAGGCCGAGGCCGGTTCCATCGCACTGCCCGACAGCCCGGAGGCCGACGTCCACGCCTGGGCGCAGAACGAGACCTCGACGGGTGCCGCGGCCCCCGTGGAGCGCCGAGGCTCCCAGGATTCGCTGGTGTTGATCGACGCCACGTCCGCCGCCGGCGGCATCGACGCCGACATCGCCGAGACCGACGTGTACTACTTCGCGCCGCAGAAGAACTTCTCCTCCGACGGCGGGCTCTGGCTCGCGTTCGCCTCCCCCGATGCCATCGAGCGGGCCGCGCGGCTCAAGGCGGGCGGGCGGTACCTGCCGGAGATCCTCGACTTCAGCATCGCCGTCGACAACTCGCGCAAGAACCAGACCCTCAACACCCCGGCCCTTGCCACGCTGCTGCTCCTCGAGGACCAGTTGGGCTGGATGCTGGATCTTGGGGGCATGGACGAGGTGGCCGCGCGCTGCCGGCGCTCCACGCAGACGCTCTACGACTGGGCCGAATCCCGCGACTTCGCCTCGCCCTTCGTCACGGACCCCGAGCACCGCTCCCCCGTCGTCGCCACGATCGACATCGACGAGGCCATCCCCGTGGCCGACCTCATCGCGATCCTGCGGCGCAACGGCATCCGCGACATCGACCCCTACCGCGCGCTCAACCGCAACCAGATCCGGGTGGGCTGCTACGCGTCGGTGGATCCCGAGGACGTGGCGGCGCTCACCGCCTGCATCGACCACGTGGTCGAGCGGCTCTAATTGCGCCAGAAATAGGTGACCAGCCCGGCCGCGACCGCGACGATGCCGGCCAGCACCAGAGCGGTGATGGTGCCTGCGCGTGCGGGGCCCTCAGCCTCGACGGCCTCCTCGG
>DURG01000080.1 GCA_012837465.1 Propionibacterium sp.
CGCCAGGTGCTCGCCGAGTCTGGCCTCGGCGAGGCCGCCCTCATCCAGCTGGAGCGCCTGCGGATCATCCAGCCACGTCGGGGTTCCCAGCTCTACGGCCCCGAGGCCGTGGCGCTGGCCCAGGCCGCGAAGAAGCTGGCCGACTACGGCGTCGACCTGCGACAGATGCGCGTGCTGCAGCAGGCCGCGGCGATGGAGGCCGCGCTCGTCGAGCAGGTGCTGGAGCAGTACCGCCGCCGCTCGGGCCCGCCCCCGGAGGTCATGCGGGACCTGTACCGCTCCGTCCTCCAGGCGCATGCTGCGCTACTCCACGGCCAGATCCACTGATCCGGCTACTGTTGGTGCCATGATCGGCCTCGAAGTGCTCGGCATCCGGCTCACCTCGCCGGAGGACCCGCCCGTGCTCCTGTTGCAGGAGGAGGGCGGCACCCGCTGCCTGCCGATCTGGATCGGGGCGCCCGAGGCCGCGGCCATCGCAGTAGCCATCGAGGGCCAGGTCCCCGAGCGCCCGATGACCCACGACCTGCTGGCCACCGTGCTGCAGCTCATCGAACCGGGCGAGGGTCGCGTCGTCATCGAGGCGGTCGAGGAGGGGGTCTACCAGGCGACGTTGCACGTCGGGCAGTTCGAGGTCGACGCCCGGCCCAGCGACCTCGTCGCCGTCGCAGTGCGGCTCGGCTGGCGGATCGAGTGCACCCGCTCCCTCATGGACCACGTCGGGGTGGAGGCGGACCCGGCCCCCAGCGACGAGATGGAGGCCTTCCGGGCCTTCCTCGAGCGGGTCACGCCGGATGACTTCGAGGACGACGAGGACGAATGAGCGTGGCGGGTGCCGGCAACCCTCAAGTAGAGGTCGAACCACACCCGTGTAAATATCATGGCTGTTGGGCGTGTCGTTGACCCGCGACGGTGCGGGGGGTTAGCGTCAGAGACGTCGCCGATGACACCCATCGGACAAGCGGATCGAAGCGAGGAATCGTGACCAAGAAGGCAGCGCTGCAGGAAGTGCTCTTTGACGGCGATTTCGCACCGGTGCCCAGCGACACGGGCTACCGCGGTCCCATCGCCCACCGGGTCGCCGGCATCACCTACCGCCAGCTCGACTACTGGGCCCGCACCGGTCTGGTCGTCCCGTCCATCCGTAACGCCGAGGGCTCCGGCACCCAGCGCCTCTACTCCTTCCGCGACATCCTGCTGCTTCGCGTCGTCAAGCGCTTCCTGGACGTGGGCATCTCCCTCCAGCAGATCCGTCTGGCCATCGAACACCTCCGTGAGCGCGGCGTCGACGACCTGACGGAACTCACCCTCGTCTCCGATGGCTTCAGCGTCTACGAGGTCACCTCCGCCAACGAGCTGTTCGACCTCTCCCGCGGCGGTCAGGGCATGTTCATGATCTCCGTCAGCAGCGTCTGGCGCGAGCTCGAGGGCACCCTCTCCGAGTTGCCGGGCGAGCGCACCGCAGAGGACGCGACCCCCGTCGAGGACCCCTCCGACGAACTGGCCGCCCGCCGCCGCTCCCGCGCCGTCTGATCCGGGCCCGAGTTCCCGGGTCCCGAGTGCCCGCGAGCGGTTTATCCAACCCGGGTCCCGAGTGCCCGCGAGGAACGAGCGGGTGGATCGAGGGACGCGGGACGGTAAGGTCTTCCGCGTGAAGGACTTGATTGCAAAGGTGATGAACCATCCAGTCGTGGCGCACGCCATGGCCGCGAACGAACGCTACAACAAACGTCTGGGGCCACAGTTCGCGGCTGCCGTCACCTACTTCACCGTCCTCTCGATGGTGCCGATCCTCATGTTCGCCTTCGCGATGCTGGGCTTGACCCTCACCGTGCTGCGGCCCGACCTCATGGATCAGGTCACCACCTTGATCGTCGACCAACTCGGCGACGAGGGCATGGGCGAGACCATCGGCAACTTCATCAAGGAGACGCTCAGCAACTGGCGCGGCGTCTTCGGCTTCGGCCTCCTCACCGCTGCCTACTCCGGCTCCAACTGGGTGGGCAACCTGAAGCGCGCCGTTCGCGTGATGTGGGCGGAGAAGTTCTCCGATGCCTCCGTCAAGAAGAACTTCATCGTCGAACTGCTCACCAACCTCGCCATCTTCCTCGGCCTGCTCGTGGCCGTGTTCGTCGGCGTCGCCGTCGCCCAGGTGGGCCACGGCCTCAGCGAGACCATCATCGGGTGGCTGGGCTGGGAGGACGTACCGGGCATCGGGATCTTCTGGCGCCTCATCACGCTCGGCCTGACCTTCGCAGTGAGTTGGCTGCTGATGGCGTTCCTGTTCATCGTGATGCCGCGCAAGTCGGTGCGTCCGAAGGCGTGGCTGATCGGCACCACCATCGGTGCCGTGCTCATCACGATCCTCCAGTCGGTTGCCGGCCTGCTCATGGGCGTGTTCGGCGGCAACGCGGCGGCCGGCGTGTTCGGACCCATCATCGTCATGATGTTGCTGTTCAACCTGCTGGCCACCATCATCCTGATGACCGCAGCCTGGGTGGGCACTGAGGACTCCTGGCGGGCAGACCAGGCGAAGAAGCTGGTCGAGAAGACCTCCAACCTCACCGACGACGTCGACATCGACGTCCCGGAGGAGCAGGTGGCCTCCCGCGACGCGACCCGTCGTTGGTCGGCCACCCGCAGCCTCGACGACCTGCGTGGCGCCACGTCGGTGGTCCCCGAACCGGATCCGAACCAGCACGTGCGCCAGGACGTCGCCGCTCGTGGGATGAAGACCAACCTGAACATCGGCTATGGCGTCGGCACCGCGACGGGTCTCGGGTTGGGCGCGCTGATCGTCGGCCTCCTGGCCGCGCTGTTCCGCCGCTGATCCCAGCAACGAGAAACCGGCCGCCCCCTCGGGGGAGCGGCCGGTTATCTTCAGTTGGGTTCCCTGGGTCTCGAGTGTCCGCGAGGAACGAGCGGACGTATCGAGAGACCGATCAGTGCGCAGCGATCTGCTTCGGGAACTCCTGGCCGATGTCGGCCAGCATCTCCTTGTACCAGTCCTGGTTGATGTCGAAGGCCTTGCCGCCCTTGATGCGGTCGAACGCGATGGCGGTGAGCACGTCGCCGTTCTCCTCATCGTGGCCGATGACGCCGGGCTCGCCGGCGAGGGCCTTGTCGACGGCCATGTCGGTGCACTGCTTGATGAGCGCCAGGTCGGCGTCGTTGGCAGCGGCGGAGCGGCTGAAGTAGCCGGACTTCTGGATGAGCACCTTCTCGGCGTTGAGCTTCTTGGCGAACTGGTCGCCGAACCACTGGCCGGGGTTGACGTCGTTGAGGCGGACGTGGCCGAACGGGTCACGCGGCACCTCTTCGCCAGCGGCCTCCATCTCGGCGACGATCGAGTCGAGGCCGGCGCCCTCGGACAGGAAGATCGTCACGTTGCCGACCTCGTCCATGATCTTGTTGAGACGCTCGGACTCGTGCGCGATGTTGATCTCGCCCTCGGGCACGTAGACGCCGTGGACGTCCCAGGCCTCCTTGGAGAGCCCGATCTCGGGCAGCCATTCCTGCTCGCCGAGCCATTCGCGGTACTTCTGTGCGGTGGCGGCGGTCAGCCAGCCACAGTGACGACCCATGACCTCGTGCACGATGAGCATGCGCGAGCCGGAGTTGTGCTCGGCCACCACGTTCTGCGCGAAGATCGAGCCCTGCTCTGCGGCCGTCCAGGCACCGAGCGACTGCTTGATCGGGATCACGTCGTTGTCGATGGTCTTCGGCAGGCCGACCACGGTGAGTTCGTAGTCGTTGTCGTGGAGGTACTTCGCGAGATCCGCGGCGGTGGTGTTGGTGTCATCGCCACCGATGGTGTGCAGCACGTCCACCCCGTCGGCCACGAGGCGGTTGGCGGCGTACTCGAGCGGGTTGACGCCCTCCTCGACGAGGCCGCGCTTGACGAGGTCCTTGGCGTTGGTCAGCTTGACGCGGGAGTTGCCGACGGGGGAACCACCGAACTTGTGCAGCAACGCGGCGTTCTTGCGCACGGTGTCATCGACGACGATGAAGTCGCCCTGGAGGAGGCCCTGGTACCCGTGGCGGTAGGCGATGATCTCGATCTCCGGCGCGATCTCGGTGTAGCGCTCGATGAGGCCGCCGATCGCGGAGGAAAGGCAGGGGGCGAAGCCGCCAGCCGTGAGGATGGCTACCTTCTTGACCATGAGTGTCCTTTCAAGTGTGTGGTGCGACGCGTGGGCGCGTCACGGCCCAGCCTATTGCACCCTCGCCGCGGGGCACCCGTGGGGCGGCGAACAGACGGCCGGGCTGAAGGTTGTCCACAGCCGCGGGGATGGCCCCTGAAGTGACCCGCTGCCTTGCGAAGATGGCGTCATGTCGATGCGCCGGGATGACGAGCGGGGGCTGAGCACCTCCGTGCAGGCAGCCCTCCTGTTCCCGTTCGCGCTCGGCCTCTTCCTCGCCCTCCTCCAGTGGGGGCTCGTGGCTTGGGCCGAGTCCAGTGCGCTGGCCGCCGCCCAGCAGGGCGCATCGGTGGCCGCCCGCTTGGATGCGGCGGCGGGGGAGGGGCACGCAGCCGCCCTCGGTGTTGCGGACAACGGTTCGCTCACGTCCGTCACTGCCCACGTGGAGCGCGGTGCGAGGGAGACGCGCGCCACCGTGACCGGGCGCGCGGTGGTGGTCTTGTGGCCGCGCGAGGTGTCGAAGACGATCGTGGTCAACACCGAACGGGTGACCCGGCCATGAGGCGCGACGAGCGGGGGCTGGCTGTCTCGGTGGAGGCCGCCGTCGTGCTGCCGGCGATCGTGCTGTTCCTCGGCCTGCTGCTGACCCTGGGGCGCGTGGTGCTGGCGGAGCAGCACGTGGGAGCCGCCGCGTCTGCAGGCGCGCGGGCCGCGTCGCTGGAACGCACGGTGGGCCAGGCGCGTTCAGCTGCTGACTCCGCCGTCGGATCTGCCCTGGCGCAGCGGAACGTGGCCTGCCGGTCGACGGAGGTCTCGGCCGGGGTGGAGGGAGTGGCCCGGGCGCTCGGCACCAACGCGACCGTGACCGTCGAGGTGACATGCCGGGTGGAGCTTTCGGATGTGTCGCTACCGTTCGTGCCCGGCACGGTTTCGGTGTCGGCTGAACGGTCCTCCCCGGTCGATCCCCTGCGCGGCAAGTAGGATCGGAGCCATGACAGCTCAGCGACGCATCGGACAGTTCAAGGTTTCCCCGATCGGCCTCGGCGCCATGCCAGCCTCCTTCGAGGGGGCGCCCCGTGAGCGGGGGATCGCCATGGTGCACGCTGCACTCGACAACGGCATCACGTTGATCGACACCGCCGACATCTACGCCCCTGCATGGGACCAGATGGGCCACAACGAGAGGCTCGTGGCGGAGGCGCTGCGCAGCTACCAGGGAGACAAGGCCAACGTCGTGGTCGCGACGAAGGCCGGCATCACCCGCGCCGCGGGCGAGAAGTGGGGCCGCAACGGCAAGGCGGATTACATCCGCGGCCGCCTCGAAGCGTCGCTGGAGAACCTCGGCGTCGACAAGATCGACCTCTACTACCTGCACCGCCCTGACCGCACGATGGTCTATGCCGACGAGGTGGAGTCCTTCGCCGCGCTGAAGCAGGAGGGCCTCGTCTCCGAGATCGGCATCTCGAACGCCAACGTCGAGGAGATCGGCATCGCGCTCGATGTGCTGGGCGAAGGCAACCTGGCCGCCGTGCAGAACGAGTTCTCGCCGCGGTTCAACCACACCAGCAAGCAGGAACTGGATTTCTGCGCTGAGCACGACATCGCACTCCTGCCGTTCTCGCCCCTGGGCGGCACCGGCGGCGGTGCGGCGAAGGTGGGGGAGACTTACCCAGTCCTGGCCGAGGTCGCCGAGGCCCACGGCGTCAGCCCGCAGCGGGTGGTGCTGGCTTGGATGCTCGCCCTGAGCGAGCACCTCATCCCCATCCCCGGCGCGTCGCGGCCCGAGACCATCGCGGATTCGGCGGCGGCGATGAAGCTGGTGCTGGAGGCGGAGGAAGTCGCCCGGATCAGCCACGCGCTGCTCGCCCGTCAGTAGGGTGTCGGGATGGCTCAGTACTTCGATGTTCATCCCGACAACCCGCAGCCCCGGGCGCTCGCCCAGGCCGCGAAGATCCTCTCCGACGGTGGGCTGATCGTGTACCCGACGGACTCGTGCTTCGCACTGGGGTGCGCGCTGGGCAACGCCGAGGGCATCGCGCGGATCAAACGGATCCGCAACCTCGGCGACAAACACCATTTCACGCTCGTCGTCGACGAGTTCGCGAAGCTGGGGGAGTACGTCCACATGGACAACCGCGTCTTCCGAGCGGTGAAGGCCGCGACCCCCGGGCCCTACACCTTCATCCTGGAGGCCACCCGCGAGATCCCACGGATGATGATGCACCCGAAGAAGCGAACCGTCGGCGTCCGCATCCCGCAGCACCGCACCACGCTGGAACTGCTGAAGACATACGGTGCTCCGTTGCTGTCGTCGACACTCCTCCTGCCCGGCCACGAGGACGCGCAGACCGATGGCTGGGCCATCAAGGAACTGCTGGACCACGAGGTCGACGCGGTCATCGACTCCGGAGACTGCGGGCTCGAGCCCACCACCGTCGTCGACATGACCGATGACCTGCCCGTGGTCGAGCGCGTCGGCGCCGGGGACCCAGAGCCCTTCGAGGCCTAGGTCGGCGCGCGCACGAGGGCAGCTGCCACTTCAGATGAACGGCGCCCCATCCCGGGTGGGAAGGGGCGCCGTCGGTCAGGGGGTGGTTGCCGTCAGCGGCGGCCGCCACCCAGGAGGTCGCCCAGAATCTGGCCGAGAACGCCACCGCCCAGCCCGCCGCCACTGGGCTGGTTGGTCTGCTGCGTCTGCGGCTGCGGGTTGGTGTCCTCCGGGAACGGCATCGTGGGGGCGCCGCTACCGGTGCCGGAGGTCTCCGGCGCACGGAACTGGGGTTCACGCTGCTGCTGGGGGGCCTGCGGCGGGGGAGCAGTCTGCTGGCCGCTGCCGCCACCGAGCACCTGGCCCAGGATGTCGCCGAGGACGCCGCCGGAGCGGCCCTGCGGTGCCTGCTGCGGCTGGCCCTGGCGCTCGTCGCGGCCCATGAACTTGCCCGCCAGCCACGCCATCACGATGGGGGCGAGGATGGGGATGAGCTTCTGGATGAGGGCGTTGCCGCCACCGAGCCCGCCGAGCTGGTTCATCACGGCGTCTTCGTTCTGGCCGAAGATGTGGTGGCTGATCTTGGCACCCTCGTTGGGGTCGATGCGGTTCAGGTCGACGCCGCCCTCGAGCAGCGACGGGTCGTGATCCTTCAGCGCGGCGGCGAGGGACGCCTCACCGGCCGGGTCCTTGGCGTTGGCACCCATGCCCATGAGCAGCGCCGGCAGCGCGTTGCGCACGGCGCTCTCGACCTCTGCCTGGGGCTCGCCGACCTGTGCGGCAATCTGGTCCATGGGGAGGCTGTTCAGGATCTCCTGATAGTCGAACATGCGCGACTCCTTCTGCAAAATCAACGTGCGCCGGGTGGCGCACACCCCAAAGTTACCGGCCCCCAGCGTGCGTCGGGGATGGATTGGTGAAAAGCCGCACTGCCAGGCGCAAGAGGTCATCGGTTCAGGGTTCTGCACGGCGGAAGGGGTTTCGTGAACACTCCCTACTCGGAACAGGAAACACTTCTCGTGCAGTTCAAGCGCTCCCTGATCACCCTCGCAGCCCTCGCTCTGGCCACCGGCATCGCCGGGTGTGCGCCGGATCCCGAGCCGACCGTTGGCGAGACTCCTGCAGTCGCCGCGACCACTGCCGCGCCCGAGGTCGATCAGACGACTGAGCCCGCCGTCGAGACGACGGATGCGCAGCCGACCGACCAGGGGATGGGCGGCCCCGAGGGTGAGCCCGAGAGCGAGGTCCTTGCCCTCGCCTTCGCCGCGGCCACCGAGAACGGCTACGGCTGCACGTTGAGCAACCCCGGTGAGGACTTCATCGTGGAGCGCTTCGACTGCACGAAGGACTCCGACACGCTGACGGTCGTCGAGTATGACGACCCGGCCAATCGTGGCCCCCACATCAGCACCTGGGCGCCGCGCCCGAACCAGCCGGTGGGCGATCGGTGGCTCGTGGCCACGGACAACCCCCGCGACTTCGAATTCATCATCCAGGAGATGATGCGCTGATCCTGCGCTGCGGTGCCGCTCAGCCCTTGAGGCCCGAGGTGGCCAGCCCGTCGATGACCCTGCGCTGCATGAGCATGAACAGGATGAAGATGGGCGCCATCGCCATGATGGACGCAGCCATGATCACCGCGTAGTCGGTGGTGTGCTGGCCTTGCAGCGTGGCGATGCCCACGCTGAGCGGCATCGAGTCCTCGCGTGTCGTGACGATCAGGGGCCACAGGAGATCGTTCCACGAGTAGAGGACGGTCGTGATCGCGACGGCGAACAGGCCGGGCGTCGCGAGCGGCAGCATCACCC
>DURG01000081.1 GCA_012837465.1 Propionibacterium sp.
ACGGTCCGTCGCTGCGCGCCGCAGTCGCCGCCGCCGCGGCCGCCGAGGTCGGCCACTACGAGGACTTCCACCGCGTCGCCTTCGAGCACCAGAACACCGGCTACACCGACCAGGCGCTCCGCAACGACATCCCCGCCGCCGCCGGCATCACCGGTGACGAGTTGACCCGCTACACGCAGCTCTACAACTCGCGTGCCTTCCAGGACTTCGTGACCAACGCCGCCGGCAAGTTCGACTCCGACGGCATCGCCGCCACCCCCGCCTACATCGTCTCCGGCAAGCGCCTCGACATGGGCGCCGTGCAGCCCACCCCCGAGGGCCTGCTCCAGTCGATCAACGAGGCCTGGGAGGCCGGCGGCAAGAAGATCGAGGACACCCCGGAGCCCTACCAGCAGCGATGACCGCCCCGCAGCAGCCTGGGCCCTCCTTCGAACCCCCGGCGTATCCGCCCCCCGGCCAGCAGTGGCAGGGGCCTCCCGGACTGCCACCCCAGGACAAATCGGCGCCGCGCCGCGGCCCGCGCCCCATCATCATTCTGGTGAGTGCAGTGCTGGCCGTGGCGTTGCTCATCAGCGCCGGGATGATGATCGGGCGCGAGCTCCTCACCGGCGACGGAGCCGTCTCGGCCACCGAGGACGCCACGGCGATCTCGGGCCAGCTGTTGCCACCCAACGCCACCGACGGCCACGGCATCCTGATCGGCGGGGTGGCGCCGTCGGAGGACCTCCCCCACGTGATCATCTGGGAGGATCCCCAGTGCCCTGCGTGCGCCCACTACGAGAACAGCTTCGGCCCCGTCATCGCCGAGCTGGTCGCGGCCGGCGAGCTCACCGCCGAGGCACGCTTCGCCTACTTCCTCGACCGCGAGGAGGCCGACGGCCCCTCGTTGCGCGCCGCCATCGCCATGGCCGCGGCAGATGATGCCGGATTCTTCGACGAGTACCACGCCATCGTCTTCGAGCACGCCGCCAAGGGCGTGGGCCCCTACACCGATGCCGACCTGCTCGAGTTCGCCTCGCTCGCCGGCGTCGAGGACCTTCCCCGATTCCAGCAGCTCTACGCAGCTCGGGCCTATGCGGACTTCGTGGCCAATTCCTACGCGAAGTTCACCGACGACGAGATATTGGCCACGCCCACCTTCGTGGTGAGCGGCAAACGGCTGCGCTTCTACGACGAGGCCAGCAACCAGGACCTGATCCACGCGGAGCCCGGCAGCTTCCTCGGCGCCGTCCGCGAGGCTTGGGAGGCCGGTGGCCGGCAGATCGAGGCACCGCCCGAACCTCGCTAAGATCGTGGCCATGACTGACACGACCGCGCAGAAGCGCCTGCCCGACAAGCCCGTCCTCGAAGGCCTTGAGGCCAAGTGGGGGCAGGTATGGCAGGACGAGGGCGTCTACGCCTTCCGCCGCCCGTCGTCGCGCGACGACGTGTTCAGCATCGACACTCCCCCGCCGACCGTCTCCGGCTCGCTGCACGTGGGCCACGTGTTCAGCTACACGCACACCGACACGGTGGCGCGGTTCCAGCGCATGCGCGGCAAGGAGGTCTTCTACCCGATGGGCTGGGACGACAACGGCCTGCCCACCGAGCGCCGCGTCCAGAACTACTACGGCGTGCGCTGCGAGCCGTCGCTGCCGTACGACCCGGATTTCACGCCGCCCGCGAAGCCGGACCCGAAGCGCCAGGTCTCCATCAGCCGCCGCAACTTCATCGAGCTGTGCGAGGAACTCACGCAGGTCGATGAGAAGGCATTCGAGGACCTCTGGAAGCAGCTGGGCCTCTCGGTGGACTGGAACACGCTCTACACCACGATCTCACCTGAGGCGCAGACCGTTGCCCAGCGTGCGTTCCTGCGCAACCACGCCCGCGGCGAGGCCTACCTCGACCACGCACCCACGCTCTGGGACGTGACGTTCCAGACCGCCGTCGCACAGGCCGAACTGGAGGCCCGCGAGTACCCCGGCCACTACCACCGGGTCGCGTTCCACAAGCCCGACGGCGAACCCGTCTACATCGAGACGACCCGCCCCGAACTGATCGTGTCGGTCTGCGCCCTCATCGCGCACCCGGACGACGAGCGCTACCAGGAGCTGTTCGGCACCACCGTGACCTCGCCGATCTTCGGCGTCGAGATCCCCGTGCTCGCCCACGCGGCCGCAGAACCCGACAAGGGCGCCGGCATCGCGATGTGCTGTACCTTCGGCGACCTCACCGACGTGCTGTGGTGGCGCGAGCTGAACCTCCCCACCCGCACGGTGATCGGCCGCGACGGCCGCTTCCAGCGCGAGACGCCCGAGTGGATCGCCAACGCCGAGGAGTACCAGGAACTCGCGGGCAAGACCGCGTTCTCCGCGCGTGAGGCCACCGTCGCGAAGCTGCGTGAGAACGGCGACATGGTGGGCGACCCCGAGCCCACCCAGCGCATGGCGAACTTCTTCGAGAAGGGCGACAAGCCCCTTGAGATCGTCGCCACCCGCCAGTGGTACATCACCAACGGCGGCCGCGACGAGGAACTCAAGGCCACGCTGCTCGAGCGCGGCCATGAACTCGAGTGGACGCCCGAGCACATGCGCCACCGCTACGACAACTGGGTCTCCGGCCTCAACGGCGACTGGCTGATCTCGCGCCAGCGCTTCTTCGGCGTGCCGTTCCCCGTCTGGTACAAGCTGGACGCCGACGGCGAGCCCCTGTACGACGAGCCGATGGTCGCCGAGGAGGCCTCCCTCCCCGTCGACCCCATGACGGATGCGCCCGCTGGCTACTCCGAGGAGCAGCGCAACCAGCCCGGCGGCTTCATGGCGGACCCGGACGTGATGGACACCTGGGCCACGTCGTCACTCACCCCGCACCTCGCCACCGGCTGGGAGCGCGACGAGGAACTGTTCAACCTCACCTTCCCGATGGACGTGGCCCCACAGGCCCACGACATCATCCGCACCTGGCTGTTCAGCCGCGTGGTGCGCTCGCACTTCGAGAACGGCACCCTGCCATGGAAGCGGGCGACCATCTCCGGCTTCGTCGTGGACCCGGACCGCAAGAAGATGTCGAAGTCGAAGGGCAACGTCGTGGTACCCACCGACATCCTCGACAAGTACGGCTCCGACGCCGTGCGCTGGCGTGCCGCGCACTCCCGCCCCGGGCTGGACTCGCCGTTTGACGAGACGCAGATGAAGGTCGGCCGCCGCCTGGCGATGAAGGTGCTCAACGCGGGCAAGTTCGTGCTGTCGATGGCGGAGGCCCCCGCGACGCTGGAGACGGTGGTCAACCCCGTCGACAAGGCCATGCTCAAGGGCCTGGCCGACGTGGTCGAGAAGGCCACGGCCGAGTTCGAGGACTTCGACTACACGGGTGCGCTCGAGGCCACCGAGACGTTCTTCTGGGCGTTCTGCGACGACTACCTCGAATTGGTCAAGGAGCGCGCCTACGGCGGCGCAGAGGCGGAGAAGGCGTCGGCCCAGGCCGCGCTTGCCATCGCGCTCAGCGTGCAGTTGCGCCTGCTTGCCCCCTTCCTCCCCTACGTGACCGAAGAGGTTTGGCGCTGGACGAACGACTCCTCCATCCACCGGGCCGCCTGGCCCACGGTTGGGGAGATCGCCACCGACGGGGACGCCACCCTGCTCGAGGACGTCGCGCAGGCGCTCATCGCCATCCGCGGCGCGAAGTCGACGGCGAAGGTGTCGATGCGCGCCGAGGTGGCCAAGGCCGTGTTCCACGGCCCGGCGGCCGCGTTGGAGCGCCTGAAGGCCATCGAGCCGGACCTGCGCGCCGTGGGCCGCATCGTCGGCGACGTGGAGTGGGCCGAGGGCTGCGACCACATCGCCGCAGACGTGGAGTTGGTCCCCGCCCCCGAGGCCTGATCCAACGCTGGTTGAGCCTGCGAGGTCTGATCCAACGCTGGTTGAGCCTGCGAGATCTGATCC
>DURG01000082.1 GCA_012837465.1 Propionibacterium sp.
CGCCCCAAGGAGCCTCGATGAGCACCGTCACCCGGCCACCATGGCGCCAGCGCCTCAGCCGCTGGGACGTCAAGTTCTCGCCGTACCTGTACATCAGCCCGTTCTTCATCCTGTTCGCCATCGTCGGCCTCTACCCGTTGCTGTTCACCGCATGGGTCTCCGTCCACGACTGGCACCTCATCGGAGGCCAGGGTGACTTCGTCGGGATGGCGAACTTCGCCGACGTGTTGCAGCAACCGCGCTTCTACAACGCGCTGCGCAACACCTTCTCGATCTTCCTGCTGTCGTCGATCCCCCAGATCATCACCGCGCTCTTCGTGGCCTGGATGCTCGACGCGAACCTGAGGGCCAAGACCTTCTGGCGCATGGGCGTGCTCCTGCCCTACGTGGTGGCCCCCGTGGCGGTCTCGCTCATCTTCTCCAAGCTCTTCGCCGACCAGTCCGGCCTGATCAACACGTTGCTGACGCAGATCGGCATCTCCCCCATCGGGTGGCACGCCGACAGCCTCGCCGCACACGTCGCCATCGCGACGATGGTGAACTTCCGCTGGACGGGCTACAACACGCTGATCTTCCTGGCCGCCATGCAGGCCGTGCCGCGAGAGCTGTACGAAGCCGCAGTCGTCGACGGCGCCAACCGGATCAACCAGTTCTTCTCCGTCACGCTGCCCTCGCTGCGCCCCACCATGATCTTCGTCGTGATCACCTCCACCATCGGTGGCCTGCAGATCTTCGACGAGCCCCGCATGTACGACACCCTCGGGCAGGGCGGCGCGGACAGGCAGTGGCAGACGCTGACCATGTACCTCTACGAACTCGGCTGGGGGCCGCAGCGCAGCTTCGGCCGGGCCTCGGCGGTGGCCTGGCTGCTGTTCCTGATCATCATCGTGATCGGCATGATCAACTTCTGGCTCACGAGCCGCATCTCCAAATCAGAAGGCCGCAAGACCAAGCGCAAGGAGGTCGTGTGATGTCCTCGACTCCCATGATCGAACAGACTGCCGGCAAGGGCGCTGCCCGCTACGCCCGCCGGAAGCTGGGCATGGTCTCCGGCACCCGCCGCGCCGGGTGGGTGACCTACGTCATCCTCACCGCCGTCCTGCTGATCTCGGTCTACCCGCTGTACTACGCGATCCAGCTCGCCAGCTCGGACGCCGCGACCATCGCTCGCAACCCCATTCCCCCGCTGCTGCCGCAGGGCAACCTGTTCGCGAACATCGACCGGGTCCTCAACTCGGACATCAACTTCTGGCGCGCCTTCTGGAACAGCGTCATTGTCTCGAGCGTGACCGCGATCTTCCTGGTCATCTTCTCGACGTTGGCCGGCTACGCGTTCGCCAAGCTGCGGTTCAAGGGCCGCGGCCCGCTGCTGATCTTCGTGATCGCGACGATGGCGGTGCCCATGCAGCTGGGTATCGTGCCGCTGTTCATCGTGATGAGTCGCCTCGGCCTCACGGGCAACCTGGCCGCCGTCATCATCCCCAACATCGTGACCGCCTTCGGCGTGTTCTGGATGACGCAGTACCTCAGCCAGGCACTGCCGTACGAGCTGATCGAGGCCGCCCGGATGGACGGCTGCTCGATGATCAAGACGTTCCTGCACGTCGCCCTCCCGGCCGCGATGCCGGCGGCGTCCATGCTGGCGCTGTTCACCTTCGTGGCCCAGTGGACCAACTTCTTCTGGCCGTTCATCGTCCTCGATGCCAGCAACCCGACGCTGCCCGTCGCCCTGCAACTGCTGCAGGCCAGCTACTTCAAGGACTACTCCCTCATCATGGCCGGCGTGGTCATCTCCACCCTGCCCCTCATCCTCGTGTTCATCATCACTGGGCGCCGGCTCGTTGCCGGCGTCATGGAAGGAGCCGTGAAGGGATGACCTCCCTCGCCTTCAACCCCGATTTCACCTTCGGCGCCGCGACCGCGTCCTTCCAGATCGAAGGAGCCAGCACCGAGGACGGCCGGGTCCCCTCCATCTGGGACACCTTCTGCGCCACCCCCGGCAAGGTCCGTGGCGGCGACACCGGTGAGGTGGCCTGCGACCACTACCACCGCATGCCCCAGGACGTCGCCCTGATGAGGGAGCTCGGCCTCCAGGCCTACCGCTTCTCGACGGCGTGGCCACGCATCGTTCCCGCCCACGGCGAGGTCAACCAGGCCGGCCTCGACTTCTACTCCCGCCTCGTCGACGAGCTCCTGTCCAACGGCATCAAGCCGTGGCTCACGCTCTACCACTGGGACCTCCCGCAGTACGAGCAGGACCGTGGCGGCTGGACCAACCGCGACGTGGCGTACCGCTTCGCCGACTACGCCGGCGTGATGTACGAGGCGCTGGGAGACCGGGTGGACATCTGGACCACGCTCAACGAACCCTGGTGCTCTGCGTTCCTCGGCTACTCTTCTGGCGAGCACGCCCCCGGCCACCAGGACGGTGCCGAGGCGCTGGCCGCCGCCCACCACCTCCTGTTGGGGCACGGTCTGGCCGTCCAGCGCCTGCGCGCGCTGGGCCTCGACCGCCCAAAGCAGCTCGGCATCACGCTCAACCCCAACACGATCCACGCCGCGGATCCCGCCGATGAGCGCGACCTCGACGCCCGCCGTCGCCACGACGCCCTGCGCAACCGCATCTGGCTGGAGCCGCTCTTCAACGGCAAGTACCCGGCGGATCTGATCGCCGACATGGGCGATCTCTGGCCCGCCGAACTGATCCACGGCGGCGACCTCGAGCTGATCTCGCAGCCCATCGACGTGTTGGGCGTCAACTTCTACAACGGTGAGACCATCGCGGCCGATCCCGGAGCCGACGTGGAGTCGCCCGGCGCGCCCCATCCCCGCACC
>DURG01000083.1 GCA_012837465.1 Propionibacterium sp.
CCGGCGCCGAGGACCCGGAGCACGTCGTCTTCCGCCAGCGGGTGGGCCTGCTGCGCGCCATCAAGGCCGACACGGCGCTCGCTGCCACGCTCGGCGCCCTCGACGGCGACCTCACCGTCGGCCAGGTCGTCCCCGCTGTTGCCCAGGTGCTCGACCTCGACGTGACGCAGTTGGCCGGGGCGCTCCTCCCCGAGATCCGCCAGGCGCTTCTCGACCAGTTCCTCATCCTCTAGATTGGTTCACTGAATAGGTCGCATTGCTGACTAGATAGGTTTACGATCTAGTCATGACAGCAGCAACCTGGCCCACGTCCTGGCTCAAGGGATTCCTTGAGGTGGCCGTCCTCGCGATCATCGCGGAGGGCGAGACGTACGGCTACGAGATCACCAGCCAGCTGGAGGCCAACGGATTCGGCGCCGTCAAGGGCGGCACCCTCTACCCCATCCTCGGGCGCCTCGAGGAGGCCGGCCTGGTCCAGACCGAGTGGCGCGCCGGCGATTCCGGCCCCGGCCGCAAGTACTACCGCCTCACCCCCGACGGCGGGGCAGGGCTCCACGAGCGCGCGGCCACGTGGCGCGCCTTCTCTGACAACCTCACCGCACTCCTGAAGGAGCACTCATGACCACCTACACCGATGACCTTGTCTTCGAACTGCGCATGCTGGAGGTGCCAGGGACCCGCATCGGCGAGATCCTCGCCGAGGTGCAGAGCCACATCGCCGAGACCGGAGAAGATCCCGTGGACGCCTTCGGGCCCGTGAAGGACTACGCGAGGGAGCGGGCGGGCCTCGAGGTGGCAGCCCAGCAGGGTGGCTTCCTGGCCCGGCTCTTCCGCGGCCACTGGCTCATGTTCCTGGCCGGGCTCGCGTACACGTTCATCGCCGCGCGGCTGATGATCGGCGGTGGCATGGCGCTGGCGTCGGAGCGTTTCGAGTCCCCGTTCGGGCTGAACCCCTGGGCTGCGCTCATCATCGGCGTGGTGTTGTTGGCCGCGTGGGGCGTGTGGCTCCTACGGCTGATGAAGGCCGATCCCATCGTCGATCCGCGCACCGGCCGCCAGGTCGAGTGGGACCTGCGCGGCCGGCGCAAGGACGCTAATGGCCCAGACGGTGCAGCCAGGCCTTGAGGAAGGTGCGGCTGTTGCCGTCGTCGACCGGCACCTCGTCGACCACCTCGAGGGCGGCCTTCCGCTGCTCCTCCCCGGCCAGGGCCGAGTAGGCCAGCAGCAGGTCGCCGTACTGCTGGGTGTAGCCCTTCCCGTCGAGGCCCTCCTCGAGGTTCGTGCCCACCCGGGCCGGGTCGTCGCCGAGGTAGCGCGAGGCCGGGGTGACGGGCAGGACCTGGATGGCCAGGCCCGCCGCCGGCTCCGCTGAGAACCAGGTGGCGAAATCCCGCTTCCCGCCGAAGTTCAGCGGGATGTAGCTGTGGCCGTAGCCCTCGTAGACCGGATCCTCCAGGTCGAAGTTGGTCCAGTATGCGAGCGCGGTGGCGATCTCGTTGGCCTGCAGCCAAGCGCCCTGCTGCTCGAGGCCCTCGTTGCCGGAGGCCGCTGCCCAGTGGCGGAGGCCCACCCAGGCGTTGATCGCCTCGCTGGTCGACTCCTGGTTGTTGCCGTCGGCGAACGGTGAGGTGCCCGAGGCCCAGGCGTGCGATGCGTAGGCGTCGTACGAGCGCCACTGCGGGAACTGCTCGCCGGCCTCGGGTGAGGCGATGTCGGCGGCCAGCAGGTCCATCACCGGGGCCAACTCCTCGGCCAGCTCCGCGTCGTCGTGCGCGAAGACGCCGGCGGCGTAGAGGAAGTAGCCGTAGTGGAAGTGGTGGTCGTTGAACTCCTCCGAGCCGAACGACGGGGTCTGCCCGACGATGCCGCTGTTGGTCTCGTCGAAGAAGAAGCACCGGGCATCGCCTTCGTCGACGCAGCCGGCGGGCTCGGCCCAGTCGCGCAGCTCGGTGAGTGCACGCGTCCGCAGCGCCTCAGCCAGGTCGTCGCGCCCGAGCTCGGTGGCGATGGTCCACAGCTGCGCGTCGCGCGCCAGGGCCTTGCCGCCGAAGTAGGTGTCGGCCGGGTAGGGCGGCTCCTCCGCGACGTCGGCCTCGAGGCTGACCACCACGTCGGCGGCCTCCTCGTCGGTCAGCACGTCCAGCCCGAGGGTGAGCGGGGCCTCGCGCAACGGCGCGGTCCAGCTCAGCTCGGTGCCGGAGCACAGCGTCATCTCGCCGTAGGCGCTGGGGTAGGTGCCCAGGCTGCACTCGTCGGCCATGCCATCGCGGTGGTGCGGGCGGGTGGCGAACAGAGTGGGTTCGCCGTCGGCCGTCTCGTAGCTGATCGTCGTGCGGGCGTCGTCCCCGTCGATGGCCCAGCCCGCGTGGGTGGCGATGACGGGATTGGCGGCCGCCAGAACCGCCTCGGCGTCACCGCCCTGCGGCAGCGCGACCCAGGTGGCGGTGCCGCCGGCCGGCAGCGACACGGCCTGCTCCCCGATGGCGCCGCCGTCGGAGACCAGCGCCACGTACTCGTTGGTGCCGTCCGACGCGGTGGGGCGGCCGTCCTGCTCGACGAACGACTGGAGCGTGCTGAGCGACACTTCGTCCTCGGCCGTGAAGCTCACCAGGGGGGAGCCCTGCGTGACCCGCACGTGGCCGAGCGGACCGGAGTCGCCCAATGCGGTCAGCGTGACGCTGGCGGTGTCATAGGCGGTGACCTCCCAGCCGGTGGTGCCCGGCACGGTGACCTGCACCGTCGGGCGGAACCCGCCGAAGATGGTCTTGCCGTCCGAGTGCACCTCGGGCACCCCGAAGCCGAACCCGTCGCCGCCCTCCGTGACGCCGAAGCTCAGCGGGAGGGGGAACACGGGCAGCGCGTCCGGGCCGAAGACCAGGCCGGAGAACCAGCGGTTGGTCGGCGGCACGAGGCCCTCGGCCAGGCGCTCGGGCTTGAGGTCGGCCCCCGGCGCAGAGGCCAGGTCCGCCAGGCCGGCGGTCAGCGGCTCGACGGCCACGGAGGGGCTGCTGGTGGGGATGGGCGTGCCCTCGGGCGACTCCTCGCCGCCCGGGGTGCAGGCGGCGAGCGCCATGGCGGCGACTGCGATCAGTGCGGTGACCCGGGCCCTGATCAACGCAGCCCGATCTTCAGCAGGAAGTCGTTGACCGCCTGCGCCGGCCCCGCGAGGATGCCGTCGTCGCGCAGCGACATGACGGCCAGCACGGGGGTGCCGCGACGGGTCAACAGGGCGTAGTCGTCCTGCTGCAGCGAGTCGCTGGCCACGGTCACGACGGTCATGGTGGAGCCCTCCTGGCTGCGCACGTCCACGCCGACGACCTCGCCGGTCACGCGGGCGCCGTCAGGGAGGTGGAGCCTCACCGGTGCGTTCTCCGTGATGCGGCCGTAGTCGAAGGGGTTGAGCTGGAAGAAGGCGCGCACGGTCTTCTGGCCGTCGGCGACCACGGAGGCCAAGCGGCCGCCGTTGTTGATGTAGGTGCCGTGGTTGGCCACGAAGTCGGTCAGGTAGCCGTCGCTGACGGCGTGGTAGGTGACGGTGCCCGCCGTCGCGTCGATGGTGAAGGCCGGGGTGCTGGCCGGCACCACGCCGCGGGCGATGGCCTCCTGCAGCGAGGGGCTGTCGACGACGAAGAGGTCCTGGCCGGCGGTGACCTGGTCACCGGGCTTGACGAGTTGGTCGACGACGACGCCGCCGTAGGCGGAGGCGACCGCGGAGGTGGGGGCCTCGACGAGGGCCTCGAGGCTGGCGACCTGGTTCTGCCGCTGGTTGAACAGCAGCGTGAGGCCGGCGACGAGGACGAGCACCACGACGATGCCCAAGAGGATCTGGAGACGGTTGAGCCAGGACATGATCAGTTCCTAACGGAGTTGGCGAGTTCGTACTGGGCGGCCTTGGCCTGCTCGATCGACTCGGCGTCGAGCGGGGCCGGCTTGGGCGTGGCGTCGTCGTCGGTGTTGATCCGACGCGGCGAGTGCCGCTTGCCCTTGGCGCGGAGGCGGCGGTCGCGGTCCTCCAGTGCGGCGACCACGAGGAAGGTGCCCAGCGAGAGCGTGTTGACGGCGCACCAGAAGGTGGCCACCGTGAACGAACTCATCATCTGGTCACGCCAGAGGGACACCGCGGTGGTGCACGCGAGGAACACGAAGGCGTAGACCTGCACGTGGATGAAGTTGAAGGCGGAGGTGCGCCCACCGGTGGTGCCGGTGACGGACCACTTGGTGTCCACCTTCAGCCAGGCGTTCATGAGCGCCTTGATGTAGATGGGGAAGGAGTTGAGGCTGAGCAGCAACACCTCCCAGCGGAAAGTGCCGGCGATGACGGCCGCGAGGAGCACTTGCAGCACGTAGAAGCCGGAGTAGAACAGCACCCACTGGTACCAGGGCACGTTCATGGTCACGGGGCGCAGGTCGAAGAAGATCTCCAGCGCCGGGACGAACATCAGCAGGCCCGGCGCGATGCCGGTGAGGTAGTGCGTCGCGGTGACGAAGTACATCAGCCGCTGGTCCAGGCTCAGCCGGCGGTGCGGGCTGAGGGGGTTGTGGGTCAGCAGGATCTCGAAGCCGCCGGTGGCCCAGCGCAGTTGCTGCTTGGAGTACGCCTCGACGGTGTCGGGGGCGTCGCCGACGGCGAGTTCGCGGGGCTGGAAGACGCTGCGCCAGCCGCGCTCGTGGAGCAGCAGCGACGTCCAGACGTCCTCGGACTTCGACTGGGTGTAGATGCCACCGATGTCGTCGATGGCGGCGCGGCGGAACAGCACGTTGGTGCCGACGCAGAACGCAGCGTTGAACTCGTTTCGTCCCGGCTGGACGAAGCGGTAGAACATGGTCTGCATGTAGCCGGCGCCGCGCGAGATGACGTTGTGGAGGTTGCCGTAGACCTGCGGGGTCTGCACGAAGGCGACGTTCGGGTCCACCATCGCGGGCAGGGTCTCCTCGAGGAAGTCGGGCTTCGCGACGAAGTCGGCATCGAGGATGATGAAGTACGGCGACTTGGCGATGGTGAGCGCGTGGTTGACGTTGCCGGCCTTCGCGCCGGCCCCGCCCAGGCGCCGGATGTAGCCGCAACCGAGGCTGTCGGCGAGGTCGCGCACGTCGTCGGAGTCGCCGTCGTCGCAGATGTAGGTGTCGTGGGCGCCACGCATGGCCATGGCGGCCTCTGCGGTGCGGCGGATCACGTTGAGCGGTTCGCCGTAGACGGTGATGAGCACGTCGACGTTGACCGGGGCACCGTCGATGTGGAGCGGCCACGTCGTCGGGTCGTCGGGGGAGTCGAGCAGTTCGTTCGCCTCCGGCCGGAAGAGGTTGGCCTGCGCGTTCTGGAACGCGTAGGAGGGCTGCTGGCCGTAGCCGGACAGCATGGTCCACAGCGCCATGATGGCGTGGAAGACCAGGATGGCCTCCGCCGCGATGACGATGAGCCAGGGCAGCAGGTCGCCGCGGATGGAGGGGTTGAGCAGGAACGCGGCGTAGGCGATGACGCCAACGCCGGCGATGAGCGCCACGAGCAACAGCACGGGCGAGTATCGGTTGGTGGTGGCGGCGCGCCGCGACCGTGGGTCGAGGCCGTCGACGGAATGGAGGTCGTTGTAGGTGTTGACCAGGGACAGGTCCTGCGTCCTGGCTGGACGCGGGCGGGATTGTCTCCTCGGCATGTCGGTCCTTCGTTAGGTGATGGGGCAAACTCGGCGGGCCCGATTGCGGGCATAAAAAAACGTCGGCGCCAATCCCTTGTGCGGGCTGGCTGCCGACGATGGCGGAGCACTGCGATGCGTTTCAACGATAAGCCTGATGGGGGGGTCAAAAAGCAAATTGAGGGCCATCCATCCACCCCTGCGGGTGGCTGCCCGTGCGGTCATCCTTGACAGCGCAGGCTATTGTTCGAGTCGAGTTTCCCCCAACACCCAAGGAAAGATCTGCATGAGCAAGCGCCTCGTGATTGTCGAGTCGCCCACCAAGGCGACCAAGATCGCCGGCTACCTCGGCCGCGACTACATCGTGGAGTCGAGTCGTGGGCACGTGCGCGATCTTCCGACCAGAGCCGCCGAGGTCCCCGCCAAGTACAAGGGTCAGGCGTGGGCGCGCACCGGCGTCAACGTCGACGACGACTTCGCCGCGATCTACGTCGTCTCGCAGGACAAGAAGGCCACGATCCGGGACCTGAAGGCCAAGCTCAAGGACGTCGACGAACTCCTGCTGGCCACGGATGGTGACCGCGAGGGCGAGGCCATCGCGTGGCACCTCATGGAGGAACTCAAGCCCAAGGTCCCCGTCAAGCGGATGGTGTTCCACGAGATCACCCAGTCCGCCATCGAGGAGGCCGTGCGGAACCCGCGCGACATCGACGTCGACCTCGTCGACGCGCAGGAGACCCGCCGCATCCTCGACCGCCTCTACGGCTACGAGGTCTCGCCAGTGCTGTGGAAGAAGGTCATGCCGCGCCTGTCGGCCGGCCGCGTCCAGTCCGTCGCCACCCGCCTGGTGGTGGACCGCGAGCGCGAGCGCATCGCCTTCGTCCCCGCCTCCTACTGGGACCTGGACCTGATCCTCGACGGTGGCGCCGACGTCGACCCCCGCAACTTCCCCGCCCGCCTCGCCGAGGTGGGCGAGGCCAAGATCGCCCAGGGCCGCGACTTCAACGCCGACGGCGAACTCACCGCCCGCAACGCCGTCGTGCTGGACGAGGCCGCCGCCAAGGCGCTCGCCGAGGCGTTGGCAGCCGGTGACCTGTCCGTGGCGTCGGTCGACGCCAAGCCCTACACGCGCCGCCCCTACGAGCCGTTCCGCACCACCACGCTGCAACAGGAGGCCGGCCGCAAGCTGGGCTTCTCGTCCCAGCGTGCGATGTCGGTGGCGCAGGAGCTGTACGAAAAGGGCTTCATCACCTACATGCGTACCGATTCGGTCTCGCTCTCCGGCGAGGCCATCAACGCCGCCCGCAAGGCCGTGCGCGTGCTGTTCGGCGAGCGCTTCCTCCCCGACAAGCCCCGCGTCTACGCCTCCAAGGTCAAGAACGCCCAGGAGGCCCACGAGGCGATCCGCCCCGCAGGCGACTCCTTCCGCCACCCCGACGACACCGGCCTCGTCGGCGACGCCTACCGCCTCTACCAGCTGATCTGGCGCCGCACCCTCGCCTCGCAGATGGCCGACGCCCGCGGCGAATCCGTCTCGATCAAGATCGACGCCAAGCTGGCCAGGACCGCGATCGGCGACGGCGAGGTCACCTCCGCCGGCCTGGTCGCCTCCGGCCGCACCATCACATTCCCCGGCTTCCTCAAGGCCTACGTGCAGGGCAGCGACGACGACTCGGCCGCCGACGACGCCCAGTCGCGGCTGCCCGTGCTCGCCAAGGGCCAGGACCTGGCCGTGGCCAAGGCAGAGCCCGCCGGCCACGAGACCCGCCCGCCGGCCCGCTACACCGAGCCGTCGCTGGTGGCCAAGCTCGAGGAACTGGAGATCGGCCGCCCATCGACCTATGCGTCGATCATCCGCACCATCACCGCCCGCGACTACGTGTTCAAGAAGGGCTCCGCGCTGGTGCCCACCTGGCTCGCGTTCGCCGTGACCCGACTGCTCGAGGAGCACTTCACCGAGCTCGTCGACTACGCCTTCACCGCCGACCTGGAGGACCAGCTTGACGAGATCGCCGCCGGCAAGGCCCAGCGGCTCAAGGTGCTCACCGATTTCTACCGCGGCCCCGAGGGTGACACCCACCAGGGCCTCGAGACGCTCGTGACCGAACTGGGCGAGATCGACGCCCGCGCGCTGTCGACCTTCCCGCTGAGGGACTCGGGCATCGACGTGCGGGTCGGCCGCTACGGCACCTACGTCGAGGCCGCCGATGGCCGCCGGGCCAACGTGCCCGAGGAGCTGGCCCCGGATGAGCTCACCGTGCCCATTGCGGAGGAGCTCCTCAGCCAGCCCCTCTCCGAGGAGCGCGAACTCGGCGTCGACGACGCGACCGGCCTGATGGTCGTGGCCAAGAACGGCCGCTTCGGCCCGTACGTCACCGAGGTGCTCCCCGAGGACGCTCCGAAGTCGAAGAAGCCGCGCACCGGGTCGCTGTTCAAGTCCATGACGCTCGACGACGTGGACCTGCCCACCGCGCTGAAGCTGCTCAGCCTGCCGCGCGTCGTCGGCAAGGACGAGGAGGGCAACGAGATCACCGCGCAGAACGGGCGCTACGGCCCGTACCTGAAGCGTGGCACCGATTCGCGTTCGCTGACCTCCGAGGACCAGATCTTCGACATCACGCTCGACGAGGCCCTCGCGATCTACGCCCAGCCGAAGACCCGCGGCCGTGCCGCCGCAGCGGCGCCGCTCAAGGAACTCGGCCCGGATCCCGCCACCGGCAAGCCCGTGGTCGTCAAGACCGGCCGCTTCGGCCCGTACGTGACCGACGGCGAGACCAACCGCACGATCCCGTCCGGTGAGACGCCCGAGTCGATGACCCCGGAGCGGGCATTCGAACTCCTCGCGGAGAAGCGCGCCAAGGGCCCGGCCAAGCGCCCCACCCGCCGAAAGACCGCCCGGAAGAAGTAGACGTTGGTTGAGCCGGTCGCCTCCGAGGGACGAGGAGCGCGACCGCGTCGCAACCTGCCAAGCGCCCATCCTTCGCCCGACGCCCAACTCCGGATCCCGAAGCTCCGGGTCCCGAGTGGCCCGCAGCTCCGGGTCCCGAGTGCACGCGAGGAACGAGCGGGTGTATCGAGGGACGTTAAGCTGCACCCATGGCTAAGAAGGTCAAGCCCACCGGGGCGCTGCGGTTTGAGCTGCCGTTCGATTCGCAACCCCCACAGTTGACGTCATCCGCGGTGGGCCTCCCTCGGGTCCTGCACCGCCCGGCCTCGAGCCACGTCATGGACGTCACCGTCCTCGACGCCCCCGACGGCCGCCTCCTGCGCGCCGGCATCGTCATCGCCCACCGCGTCGTCGACGGGGCGGGGGAGTGGTACCTCTCCGCCCCAGGCTGGGCCCCGCACCTCCCGCAGGAGCAGAGCCTGCCGATGGGGCCCAACGGCGACCTCCCGGAGCCCTTCGCCCGCCTCGTCAAGCCGCTGGCGCGCAGCGCGGCGCTGAAACCGCTGGCCACGCTCACCGTCGAACGCGACGAGTGGGCGCTGCGAGACTCCGACGGCGAGGTCGCCGCCATCGTGCGCGACGACAAGGTGCGGGTCAGGCGCGGCGACGACCCTGCCTCCCGCTACCGCGAGATCACCGTCCTGCCCACCGAGCTGCTCACCGGGCAGCAGCGCGAGTTCCTCACCAGCGCCGCCCTCGCCGTCGGCGCCAGCGTGGTACCGGGCTTCCCCAGTCTGCAGCAGCGCATCGGCGCCCCGGCCACCGGCCTCACGAGCTTCCCGAAGCCGCGCGAACTGCGCCGCGACGCCAGCCTCGAGGAATTCGTCACCGCCATCTTCACCGAGCACCTGGGCGACATCGTGCGCGCCGACCTGGACCGCCGCGTCCTCGGCTCCGACGATCTGGGCGCCCTCAACGACCGCCTCTGGGCCTTCGGCCGCGACCTGCGCGGCCTCGCCCCCGTGCTCGATCCCGCGTGGCGCGAGGGCGTGGAGCAGATCCTCGCCGGGTTGCCGTTCGAGACGGTCGAGGACGTTGAGCAGCCCACCCTGGCCGTGATCGACGCGCTGGTCGCCGGGGTCCGCGCCCCGCGGCTGGGCGACCTCTCGCAACAGAACGCGGCGCTGCTGCTGTTCGAACGGGCGCAGCAGGCCACGCTCATCCTGGCCGACCGCTGCCGCACCCTCACCGACGATTCGCCCGACGAGGCCTGGCAGGCCGCGCTGCGCGCCGCGCAGCAACTCGAGGTGGCCGCCACCGTGCTGACGCCGCTGATGCCCAAGTCCATGGGCAAGCTCGTGCGCCGCCTCGATGACGTCCTCGACGACCTGCGCCTCTGCGCGGCCGACACCGTCGGCGGCGAACCGGAGCTCGACGGGCTCTCCCCGTCGCAGGCCTACCAGTTGGGCCTCGACTACGAGCGCAGCCGCGGCCAGGCGGCCCGGCGCCGGGCAGATTTCGCCAGGGCATGGCCCGAGCGGGTCAAGGAGGCCCGCGCGCTGCTGGCCAAGGCGAAGAAGAAGCAGCAGAAGCAACTCAGGAAGGCGGCGAAGAAGTGACGGGCCTGTTCATCGTGTTCGAGGGCGGGGACCGCACCGGCAAGTCCACGCAGGTCAGGCGCCTCCAGGCCTGGCTCGCCGAGCAGGGCCGGCCCCACATCGTCACCCGACAGCCCGGCGGCACCGAACTCGGCGCGACGCTGCGTCGGCTGGTCCTCGACCCCGCCTCCGGCGACGTCGACCACCGCGCCGAGGCCCTCATGTACGCCGCTGACAAGGCGCAACACGTCCACGAGGTCATCCGGCCGGCCCTGGGCCGCGACGAGGTCGTGGTGTGTGACCGTTTCGTCGACTCGATGATCGCCTACCAGGGTGCCGGCCGGAACCTCGCGCTCGACGAGGTGGGCGACATCGCGTGGTGGGCCGTCGGTGGGCTGCGCCCGGACCTCACGATCCTGCTCGACGCCAACCCTGATGAGGCCGTGTCCATCAAGCAGCACAAGGACCGCCTGGAGAGCGCGGGCCTCGACTTCCACCGTCGCGTGCGCCAGCACTTCCTGGACCTCGCCGCTCAGCGCCCCGAGGAGTACTTCGTGATGAAGGCGTTCTCCGGCCGCGACCAGATGGCCGCCCAGATCGCGGCCCGCGTCGCCCCCCTCCTGGATCCAGGCTGAACCGGCCAATGTCGGCCATTGGTGGCAGGATGAACCGCATGGGTGACGTGTGGTCTGAGCTGATCGGTCAGGAACGCGCCGTCGAGACGCTGAAGCGCGCCGTCGACGGCCGGCGCCACGCCATGACGCATGCCTGGCTGTTCGTCGGGCCGCCCGGTTCAGGACGATCGAACGCCGCCAAGGCCTTCGCCGCCGCGCTCCAGTGCCCCCGCGGCGGCTGCGGCGAGTGTGAGGAGTGCCGCACCACGATGTCCGGCGCCCACCCCGATGTCACCTTGCTGCGCACCGAGCAACTGTCCATCGGCGTCGACGAGGTGCGCGCCCTCGTCGGCCGCGCCAACATGGCGCCGGTCAAGCAGCGCCACCAGGTCGTCGTCGTAGAGGACGCGGACCGGATCACCGAACGAGGCGGCGACGCACTGCTCAAGGGTCTCGAGGAGCCCGCGCCCCGCACCGTTTGGCTGCTCTGTGCGCCCAACGCCGACGACGTGATCGTCACGATCCGCTCCCGCTGCCGGATCATCAAACTCGCCACCCCCAGCGACGACGCCGTGACCCAGTTGCTGATCCAGCGCGACAACGTCTCGCCGGCGCTCGCCGCCCACGCCGCCCGCGCCGCGCAGGGCCACATCGGCCGCGCTCGCATGCTCGCCCGCTCCGAGGACGCCCGCATCCGCCGCCACGAGATCCTCACCCTGCCTGGCAGGCTCACTTCCGTGTCCGCCTGCCTCACCGCGGCGGAGAACCTCGTCGCCACCGCGAAGGAGGAGGCGGAGCAGACGACCACCGAACTCGACGCCAAGGAGATGGCCGCCCTCCAGGAAGCCCTCGGCGTCGGTGGCCGTGGCACCGCGAAGCCCCGCAACGCCCAGGCCGCGATCCGCGACCTGGAGGACCAGCAGAAGATGCGCAGCAAGCGCATCCAGCGCGACGCCCTCGACAGGGTGCTCACCGAACTCACCGGCTACTACCGCGACGTGCTGGCGGCCCAGACCGCGCCGGGCGTCGCGCTGGTCAACGCAGACCTGGCCGACGAGATCGAGCCCATTGCGCGCCGCTCCACCCCGGAGCAGACGGTCCGCGCCCTCGATGCGCTCCTCCAGGCCCGCACGGCGCTCGAGGGCAACGTCGCCCCGCTGCTCGCGCTCGAATCGCTGCTGATCAGCCTCTCCCTCGCGCCGCGCACCTAGCGCGCACTGCCCTGCGTGCGGCGTGTCCCCCCGAACGCCGGCAACAGTCGATGCGAAGATGAAATGCAAGACTGCCCAGGGATAGGAACGGTTATGTCCAACAATGAGTGGGTCCAGGAAGGCACCCCGCGTGACGATGCGGAGTGGACGGAGGAAGCCGATGACTACGGCGTCCCCGTCGAGCCCGCTGAATGGGACGACTACTCCAACGAGCAGGCGATGCCTGTCCCGCCCCGGCCCGTGAAGCCGGAGGCCGACGCGGCCCCTGCCGCCGAGACGCCGGCCGAGGTCGACCAGATCGAGGAGCCCACCCTCCCGCTGGAAGGCCACGATGAGAACGCCGCCGCCGATCCGGCCGAGGACTCGGTCTTCGCCAATGACGACGAGGTGGTCGCCGATGGCGCCATCGTCGAGGCCCCTGCCCCCGTGGATCCCGACGTCGAGGGCACGGTGTTCGCGGATGACCAGCCCGTCGATGCCGCGAACGACGACGTCGCCCGCGAGGTCTCCGAGCGCATCGACGCCGAGCAGGTTGAACTGCACCGTGACGACGCGGTGCCCGCCGACGACCTGTCCCACCAGGACGACCTCGCGCGTGACGACGAGATGTTCGCCACCGATGAGGTCCGCGGCGACGAGTACGCCGAGGAGCCCCGCGACGGCGAGTTCCACGACGAGCCCGCCGAGGGCGACGCCCCGATCTTCGTCAACGACGAGCCGGTCTTCGAAGATCGCACCCTGACCGACGAGCCCGTCCTCGGCGAGGAGGCCCGTCTCGCCGACGAGGCGCGCGCCGAGGACGAGGCCTTCGACGAGCAGGACCCGCGCGTCTCGGAGGACCGCGCGCTGGACGACGAGCCCGTCACAGACGGCGCCACCCGCGTCGAGCCCGACGAACTCGACCTCGAGGAGACCGCGCTGGTCGACCAGGTCGACGACGAACCCACCACCGCACGTGAGGACGTCGGCTTCGGCCGCCCCGTCCACCCGGATCCGGCGGTCCCCGTGGTCGCGGGCGCCTCCGGCGCCGCCGGTGCCGCGTTGGCC